>NZ_WQPW01000121.1:0-102913 GCF_018785465.1 Clostridium sp. MCC328 | reverse complement strand
GGGGGGGGGGTAATAGCTGGCATAGAAAACGTTGATACCTATCAGGATATCAGAAAACTGAAAAAAGAATTCCAGGCTGGAAATCGACCGGATGTACTGATCATGGATATCTGTCATGAGTTTAATCCTGCACTTCTGAAAACGAAAGAGCGGCAGGAGGGAATTGACTGTGCATATGAGTTAAATCAGAGGTATCCAGAACTTCAGATCATCTATATGACGGAGGATGCAAAGAAATACTCCCAGCATATTTTTCTGAAACCGGTGAATCTCCTCGGCTACCTTACAAAGCCGGTGGATCTGATTATTTTAAAGAAACTTCTTGAAATAGCAAAAGAAAAGCAGAAACAAAATGATGAGAAACGAGTTACGATCATGTGTCGGAACCATAAACAGATATTCTATCTCGATGAGATCTTGTATCTGGAAAGCCGGGCCCACCGGACCATGATCCACACCTATGAGGGAGAAGAGGTGTGCCGCGATAAAATATCGGATCTTGAACAGAGGATGGGAGATACCTTTGTGCGCTGCCATCAGAGCTTTCTTGTCAATATGAAATATATCAGACGGATCGAGAATGAAAGCTTTAAGCTGGAAAATGGGGAGGAGATTTCGATCAGTAAGAGGAGGTATGTGGAGACGAAGAACAGGTATTTCGCATATCTGAACAGAATCGAAAAATAGAGATAATAAGCTTGTTTTTTGAACTATTAGAAGAACTTATTTCAGGAGATACGCGGATGTTAAAGAAAAAACTGATTTATTTGGAGATATTGGCCAGTCTGATTTTGTATGGATGCAGTCCATCCGTAAAATAGACACAGGCGGCAGCAGAGAAAACGACGATAGAGGCCGAGACAACTGCTGAAGCGGAGGAGCCAGAGATTCCATATCTAGAGGCAGCAGATTCATTTGCAGGCGGAAGCGGAACAGAGGAAGATCCATACCAGATCGCCACAGCAGAACAGATAGCCCTGATGGGAAAGGTAAATGACGACTGGTCGCAGGAATATAATAAGGCATATTATGTGCTCACAGCAGATATCCAGTTAAATGATGTTGAAAATTATGAAAACTGGAAAGAGACTCCACCGGAATATCAGTGGAAACCGGTTGGCAATTCTTTTAAGGGAAGTTTTGATGGTGATGGGCATGTGATCAGTGGAATGTATGTACGGTCAGTAAAAGACTGGTTTGGGATTGGTTTATTTAGAGAACTTTTTACGGGCAGTGTTTCAAATGTAAAAATTGAAAAAGGATATCTTTATATAAACGATTCCAATACGTATGCGGGAGGAGTTATCGGAAATATTGTCGGAAATGTAAAAGTTGAGAACTGTTCAGTTGATATGGCTGTCTGCTCAGAAGTTACTAATGGAACGGACTGTGTAGGAGGAATCGTTGGTTGGTGCCAAAGCGGAGCTGTGATTACTGAATGTGCATTCCACGGAGATATCAGTTATCGTGATAGCCGTGGGATATTCGGTGGAATCTGCGGATATGCAAGCAGATCCACAATTATAAACTGTGAAACAACAGGAAGTGTACGAGTCAGAGATGAAAAGGAATATCCAGCGTTCAAGGATTATGATGGGCGGTTCCTGTATGGGTGAGATTGCAGGGGAAATGAATGGTGGTTTTATCAAAAATTGTCTGGCTGCAGGCGATATACTGGTAAATGAAAATTATAGCGGGTATGCAGGTGCTATCTGTGGACAGGTATTCTTCACAGGAGATAATTCAGAAGAAAAGTGTTACATCTCCAACTGTAAATACCTGAACAAATATCCTTTTGCCGCAACGGTTCCTCTTGCCCGTGAAAATGATCAGTCGGTCCAGAATGCAGAAGGAATCAGTGAAGAGGAAGCGGAAGTACTTTTGCAGCGATGGGGGCTGTAATAGAAAACATCAAAACAGTTAAAAAGGGAAACTTCTTTTCAATAGAGAAGCTTCTCTTTTTTTGTCGAAAAGTGGGTCGATTTTGAACGCCATAATAAAAGTTAGGGAATATATGGTATTTTATTTTTAGTAAATAGGAGACATTTTGCTTCTGTTCAAATAATTACAAAAAAGAAAATAAATGGGGGACTTGGTATGAATATTTTACTTGCAATAGCAGACTCAAATAAAGAGTACCTGAGAAAAATATCCGAAGAGCTGCAGGGCTACAGCGATTTGACGATCTATGTTTATACCAGTGCAGATAAACTTGAGAATGCGATGGAAAATGAGTCCTTTGATGTTGTAATGTTTGACCCGGATCTGTCGGAATCAAGGATTAATTTTTCAAGGGTGAAAATGCCGATCTGCCTTTACAGTGAAGAGGCGGAAAATACAAGTCTTTATAAGGAATGTGTTCACATTTCAAAATACCAGAGAATCAGTAAAATATATAAGGATATGATCCGCGCATATGCAGAAAAAGCCGGATATTCCTACGAATCAGATCATGCGGGAAAAATGTCAGTCGTATCGGTATATTCTCCTATTGGAGGAAGCGGAAAGACTACGGTTGCCCTTGCAATCGCCGGTCTGGCAGCAAAAAAAGGAAAGAAACCTCTGTTTTTAAGCTTGGAGGCATTGTGCAGTGCCGATGCACTGAATCCATATCAGGAGCCGGGGATTGTAGCACTGGCTGAAGCCGCGGCAGACGAGAGTGTAAACTTCGAATTAAAAATGAAAGGCCTGATGAAACAAGGCGTCAATGATATCTGCTATGTCGAGGGATTTGAGCGGCTTGCGGATCATAAGGCTGTTTCAGGGGAGGAAATCGAGGACATTATCCATAAGATCCAGAAGAGCGGTGTGTGCGATGTTCTGGTCGTAGACCTCAACAGTGGTATTGGATCTATGGAAGCGGCGGTAATGAAAATCTCTGATACGATCGTCGTGACAGAAAAACCTGGGGAGCTGTGTTCTATGAAGATGCAGCTGTTTTTACGACAGGGAATCGTCAATGAATATAAGAAAAAAATGCTGGTAGTCCATAATTTCGCTGAAAGTAATTCCTCATACTGCAGACAAAATGCCTTTGCTGAGGCGGGACTGATCCACAATTATGGAAATTTACAGATGAAAAATATTCTGCATGCGATCGAAAAAAATGGAGAAATGGACATCGACAGAATTCTGGAATCATAATGTAAAAGGGGTTTTTTATGGCAAAAGAATATTTTATGGATGAAGTTGCCGTTTTAAAGAAGATCGTTCAGGAAGCAGGACGGATGCGGGAGTACTCGGAAAATGAAATGTCTGATCTGATCGATCATAAGATTCAGGAACGAATCGAATGGGCGAGACAGAATGATGAAGGTCTCTACTGGTACTATCAGAATCTGTCATTCAAAGATAAAAAGACACTGAAATACACAGTGACAGAATCTGTAGAAGGTCTTGGAATTCTTGGCAAGATCATTATGGACCCGGATATCACGGAGGTCATGATCAATGGATATGACACGATTTTTGTGGAGAAAAGCGGAAAATTAATGCAGCTGGAAGAGCACTTTGAGAGCAGTGAGGATCTGGAACGTATTGTAAAGCGGTTTGTCAGCAGCATGGACCGAACAGTCGATGCCAGTAACCCGATCGTTGACGCAAGACTCGATGATGGATCACGTGTTCATGTAGTTCTCCCGCCGGTTGCGCTAAACGGGGCAACCGTCACGATCCGACGGTTTTCGAAAAACCCGATGACGATCGAAAAACTTCTTTCCTACGGATCCATCACTCCGGAAGCAGCGGACTTTCTGGAAAAGGTTGTGGCGACCAGACACAATGTGTTTGTATGCGGCGGAACCGGAAGTGGTAAGACAACATTTTTAAACGCACTGTCAAATTACATACAGCCGTGGGAACGTGTAATCACGATAGAGGATTCCGCCGAACTTCAGATCAAGAATATTCCAAACCTGGTACGCATGGAGACGAAAAAGGCGAATTCGAAGGATTCCAATGAAATTACGATCCGTGATCTGATCAAAGCATCCCTGCGAATGCGACCGGATCGGATCATCGTCGGAGAGGTCCGTGGACCGGAGGCACTGGATATGCTTCAGGCCATGAACACCGGACACGATGGAAGCCTTTCCACCGGACATGCAAATTCTCCGGAAGGAATGCTTTCCCGATTGGAGACAATGGTCCTTACAGGAAGTGCAGAGCTTCCGCTTGAGGCGATCCGGCAGCAGATCGCTTCCGCTGTGGACTATATCGTACATCTGTCAAGACTGCGCGACTTCTCCAGAAAGTGTATGGAGATTACGGAAGTTACTGGCTATAAAGATGGAAGAGTAACGCTGAACTCAATCTACAAATTTAAAGAGGATGAGAAGTCAACATTAAAGAAAGTATCCGGAAGACTGGTAAGGACAGAAAACAAGATACAGAATCAGGAAAAATTCATTCTGGCCGGAGTATATGACTATCTGGAGGAAAATGATGGACGAGAAGAATAAGGTAAGGCTCAAATATTATGAGTGTAATATGACAAAGGGACAGCATGTGCTGGCATATCTGTTTTTCTCTGTGATGATCGGTGCCGTGCTGTTTATCTACTATCGGTTTATTCCGGTTGCAGTGATCGGTGGATTTATAATCGGAATCTGGCAGGAAAAGAATTATTCTCAGACTGTGACAAAGAGACGCCAGGAAAAACTGAGACTTCAATTTAAAGAATTTCTGGAAATTATTTCGATCTCCATCAGCGGAGGAAGCGGACGGTCGATGGAAAATGCAGTTGAGGATTCATTGAGAGAACTTCAGATGATCTACAATCAGGATTCCGACATTGTCCGGGAAATTGCCCTGATCGTGAGTGATTACAGACATGCTGGAATTCCCATGGTGAAGGGATTTGAGGAACTGGGTGAGCGGAGCGATATTGATGATGTGCTGAGCTTTGCCGCAATCTACAAGACGATTGAAGGAAAGACAAGCGATTTCGGATATATCATTGCCCAGACCCGCGACATTATCAAGGACAAAGTTGAGATTGCCATGGAGATCCAGACAGAGATCAACTCTGCAAAGTCTGAGGCGTACATGATGTTAGTCCTTCCATTGGTACTTGTAATTATGATGTCCACAATGGGAAGCGGCTTCATGGACTCATTATTTACAACAGCTATCGGACGCATTGCAGCAACAGTTGGTGTGGTCTGCACATTTGTATCGTATGTGATAGCAACGAGAGCCGCAGAAATTGACGTATAAACGGAGGTGGAATTTGTGGCAGCGATAATACTGATGATAGTGGCAACGGTGGGAATAGTGCTCTTTTTTGTGAAAACGGGAAAGGCAGGAAAAACATCAGCTGCTGAAATTGTTCTTTCCAGAGCCTGGTCGAACCGGTTTTCGAGAATAGATCTGGAAGATAAAAGATTGGCATATTTGAAAGAGTACGAAAAATACCGCAGAGATAAAGAAAAAAAGGCAAAGAAGAAAGTTCGCGACTGGGACAAGCAGATTGAGAACTATAGGAATCAGGAAGAAAAATATTACAGCGGATCGACATTTTCATTCTTGGATTATATCTGCCTTTTCGGGTACCAGATGCTGATCGATCTGAAGCTGGACGGAGACAATGAAGTTTTAAAGAAGTTGACAGCGAGCTGTGAACAGTCTGGTTTTATTGAACTCGAGAGAAACCAGGAGACAAGTGGAAAGAGAAATTCGGCTATTTATGCATATTTCCTTCTGGCATCATTGGTGGCATTTATGTGGATCGGTCTAATTCTGGCCTGCCTGATGGGAACACTGATGATCGCGGCAGGAAAAGAAACAGGCGGTATTTTAATGCCGATGATGGCATCATTTATAGGATGTACCCTGTATGGATACCTTCCGTATGACGGTATACTCACAAGAGCAAAAAAACGTCAGGAAGAGCTGGATCGGGATTTTCCGAATGCAGTCTCAAAAATTACACTTCTGGTAACAGCTGGAATGAATATTACCCGCGCGATCGAGGAGACAGCCCAGAGCGACACTTCCCTGATTTATCAGGAACTGACACTTGTGGTGAAGGAGATGAACCGATCTTCAACACTTCAGGGAGCGTTTACACGTATGCAGTGCAGATGCAGCAATAAATATCTGGATAAGATGATCACGGTTATCAGTAAGAGCTATGCGTCAGGTAACGCAAACCTTTCGGATGATCTGAAAGAAATTAATGACGAGTGCTGGCTGGATAAAAAACACAGCGCCAGACGAATGAGTGAAGCGGTTCAGAACCGGCTGTATATTCCGACAATGTTGATGTTTATCGGAATTCTGGTTGTGATCATTGTTCCCGCTATGGCAGGTTTTAACCTGTAATTCAGAAAAGGGAATTGATGGTAATATACAAATCAAGAGGAGGAAACGAGAATGAAAATGTTAGACAAGATCTGCATTAATGCTATGCTCAGAGCAAATGTGGCAAAAGACAAACTGGAGAGCTTTTTAGAAGAGCAGGATGGCGTTTCAAACGTAGTTGCAACACTTCTTATTTTAGTAATTGTTGTTACGTTAGTTACCACATTCTGGGGCAGACTTCAGGAGTGGACTAACAAGTTGATGGATATTATTTTCAAAACAACTATTTAATAGGTGTGAATTACTGCAAAGACGGGGGAATAGCGTATGAACAGAAAAAAAGAAAAAGGACATATTGCTGTGGAAGCAATCGTCATACTTCCAATTGCTGTGTTAAGTACATTACTGCTTCTTTATCTGGCGCTATTCCTCTTTCAGCGCGCAAGTCTTCAGGCCGCACTGGAGACAACCCTTGTCTATTATAAGAATACGGTAACGGACACTTATGTGACAAAAAATGCGGAGATGGAGTATACGGAAGGCAGCGATTATCAGGTGGGAGCGGGAAACTCATATTCCGCTTCGCGTCCTCTTTCTCCCTATAGAGGAATGTTTGGAGACGGGAACAATCTGAATTCCCAGAAGGATTTTGAAAAGTATTTTAAATCTACAGCGGAACGCATTCTGTATCGGAACGACCTTTCACTTACGATCGATTACAGCAATTATGTACTGTTAAAACAATTTGAGGCGACTGCAACGCAGACAGTCTCATCGCCGTTGGATTTCTCAATTCTTGGAATCGACAATAAGTACCAAATTTCCGCTACGGCCCGTGTTGCGGTGGTGGATCATGACAGTCTGATCCGAAATGGAGATTATGCGATCAGTCTCGTGAAAGACACAAAGCTCGGAGAGGTGGCCCGGAATTTTGCAGGAAAAATTTCTGCGGCCTACTCGAAATTAAAAGAAATTCTTGGAGCATAGAAAAGGGGAGTTTCAGGAATGAAAATAATGAAAAAAATCTGGAAAAAAGAAAACAAGAAGAAGAGAACAGGCAGTCATGGAATCATCACAGTCTTCCTGACCCTGATGATGGTGCCGGTCGTTGCAATCAGCAGTGTTATGGTTGACGTGGCACGGTTAAATCTCTATAGTTCCCAGGCTGTTATGGCGGCGGATACTTATGGTGACGCAGTTTTAAGTGAATTTGACAATCTTCTGAAAGAGTTGTATGGCTTATTTTCAGTTACACAGAATAAAGAGGGACTTGAGGCAGTCAATAAGCTTGCGGATACGGTGGGATATTCCTTCAATCCGGTTGGTGATGGAAAAGCTTTATCCGGTTTTATGCCTTACAAGGATGCCGATGTAAAGATTTCCTATGAGAAAGTGGACGGTGCCAGTCTTTCCAATAATAACGTGCTGATGACTCAGATCAGTGACTTTATGAAATACCGTATTGTGGAACAGGTTATGGACGAGAATGGTATTTTGAGTTCGCTGGGGGAATTTGAAACTGTTGATGATGATATGGATGCAATCAAAAAAAGAAAAGAAATTTCCGAAAAAAGCCAGAAGGCGATGGAAGACATCCAGGATTATTATGATACATTGAAAGCGATTGCAGCATATCCGGATTATCTTGATGGTCTGGAGAGAAGGTTTGTTGCCTACAGTGATAAGCTGGAAGCAGTTGTAAAATCGGAGGAATACGAAAAATATACTTATTATTTAGAACACCAGGAAGAAATTGAAGCTGCCCTGGAAATGTTTGACAGTGAAGAGGAAGATACAGATACAGAAAGCAGCAGTTCAGAGGATGATCCGGAGGATGCTGAAAAAGTGGCAGACATGGCGGATCTGTATGACAAATATAAAGATTTTGATGTAGATGAATACCTTGACGACCTTGAGATAGAGTTATTAGTATACGAGAACCCATTGACAGATCCGAAAGGAGAACCAATCAATTTCGATAATGCAGGCGAAGCGATTAGCGCGCTGAGGGTACAGACAGTTATGCTGGATAACACTCTCAAGACATTAAAGGAACAGGTAAGGGAATTAAAAGAGCATCTTGTCGACTGTTCTGATGACATCAGAGTGGGAATCGAAGCGGAAATAAAAGATCTGGAAGATATTTTGAAACTTTCGGATCAATTCCAGGAAGTATATGACCTGATTGAGCCGACCAATCAGGACAAATTGAAAAATGAAAGAAATAAAAGTGATCTTGCTTATGAAGTAGGTGAACTGAAAGATGTCCGGGAAAAGATCTTAAGTGGTGAAATTGAAGCGGGTACTGACCGCACGTGGAAGTCAAAAGTCTGGGGACAATGGTATGACTTCAGGGATGATAAAGGAGAGTTTTATCAGGAGCTTCAGAAATTCTGCGAAGGAGGAGCAAGTGGAAAAGGCGATAAAGATGCCGGAGATAAAAAAATAGATGAGGCAAAAAAAGCACAGGAAAAGGCGGAGGAAGAACTGAATAAGCCTGAACAAACCGAGGCAAGAAATATCCCGGAGGGGATTGCAGCACAATTAAAATCCGGCGGAGCTACGGGAGATGTTCCAGGATTCAGTGATTATTTCTCAGGAGGACTTTCCCTGAAAAACCTGTCAGCAGGCGGAGAACATGCGTTGGATAAATTTCTCGTTACCAGTTATGATTTCGGAATGTTTTCCAGCAGAGTGACAGGCGTGAAATCACCAAAGAAAAACAGTCTTGAAACGAATATGACGGAAGAAAAAAAGGATTCCAAAGAAGACATCAGCCTGACCGGATACGAAATGTCACCGGATATCAACTACCTGTATGGAGCGGAACTGGAATATCTTCTCGGCGGATATAATAATTCGGTATCAAATCTGAATAAATCGAGAAATATCATCTGTGGAGTCCGTGAGACGATGAACTTTGCAGCCAGTTACGCGATCACGGAAATAAATGAGGCAATCTGTGCAGTGGCAGATACGGCAGCGACCGCAGTAGCTGCAACAGGAGTAGGTGCAGCGGTGGCTCCCCTTGTGCGGATTTCTGTCAGCGGCGCGTTGAGACTGGCGTTTGCTTCTATAGAGACAGCGGCGGACTGGATGGAACTAAAAGAGCGGGATAAGGTAACCTTTATGAAAACGGAGATGGAAGACCTGAACGGAATTGACGGAATCGCATCTCTGCTTCATATCGACATTCCGGAGTCCTCGGAAGATAAATTCGGCCTTACCTATGAGGATTATATGTTTGTACTGCTTTGCATTTTTACAGACTCAAATACGCTTACCTCACGAACGGCCAATTTGATCACACTAAATATGAATCAGGCAAAGCATAAAGGCGGTGAATGGTCGTCTCTTGACTTTAAAATGCAGGATACCGTGACAGCGGTAAAAGCGACCTGTAAAGTGAAGGCGGATTTTGTTGTTCTTCCCGATAATTTTGCGGAGATGTTTTATTCCGGTACAAGCACAGAGTCACAGATCGAACGTCTTGAGAACCATTATTTCGGATATTCTGTTATTCGAGGTTACTAAGGAGGGAATCGGTACATGCAGTGGAAAAAAACAGGAGAAGAAGGACTACTGACTGTTGAAGCAATTCTCGGTCTTGTACCTTTTATCCTGGTGATTCTTGGAATTATTTCTTTTATTGATATTTTTGCGGTTCATAATAAGATCCAGTATGCCATGCATCAGATGGGAAATGAAATCTCAGCGTATACATATTTTTATGAGGCGTTGGGGATCCGCTCTGCCGACCTTGGTTTAAAGGCCGACATTGATGAGCAGACAGCGCCACTGGATACGACATTGGATGATTTCTCCAGCTTTCTGGAGCAGGTCGGACAATTTGAAGATGACCTTAATGGAATAAAAAGTGGTTCATCATCCCTTTCCGGAACCATTGAATCCGGAAAGAATACGATCAATAAAGGACAGCAGCT
Source organism: Clostridium sp. MCC328 (assembly GCF_018785465.1). Taxonomy (NCBI): domain Bacteria; kingdom Bacillati; phylum Bacillota; class Clostridia; order Eubacteriales; family Clostridiaceae; genus Clostridium; species Clostridium sp. MCC328. The sequence continues at coordinate 92,666 of NZ_WQPW01000121.1, read as the reverse complement.
GGTAAACTCTGCGGGAGTTTTTATCAGTGACCCGAAACAGCTGCTCAGGAGCATAGTATATCTTGGGATCGAAAAAGGCGAGCAAAAGGCTAAAACGTGGCTTCTCGGATGTATCTCGAACGGCATGTTTCAGGTTTATCTGGATGAAAGCTTCGCAAAACACAGGGCGATGTCTGCGGATGAATATCTGATCCACTATGGAGTGAAGGACGGAATAAACGGCCTGAATTTCAAAAACAGCAGTTTTTTGAGCGACGATCAGTATCGGATGATCGACTTGGTGGTGGAATACGATATCGAAGTGTACTTCTTTAAGCTTTTTCGGAAGGATCCGACGATCCACGTCGTTCAGAGATGTGAGGTCCCGGCCTGGCTGGACGGAGACGGCGTGACATATTCAAAATAGCAGGGGTATGAAATGAATGAGTATTTAATATTGGCAGCGGGAATGATCTTGCTGCCGGGAATTTATATATGTCTCACATTCTGGCAGACAGAGAAATTCAACGGAATGTCTAAATTTGAAGTGATCGTCCTTGCAGCGGCAGAAATTGCGTTTCTACGGATGTGGAGAACGGACAGCGCCGGGGAAGTGCCATATATTTTATCAGAGATGAAATACGTGATGCTCGCGTTCATGACATATTTCTGTGTGGAAGACCATAAAGAGCAGCTGGTTCCAAATCGTGTATTGTTGCTTCTTTTGGTATTATTTCCCATTCTGTTGGGCGGATATGGAATCCATGATATGGACACGGTCTTAAAGATCATACCGTCGATTATCTTGGGCTTTCTGTTCTGCTTGATCTCCTTCGGATTGGGATATCTGCTGAGTCATGGAAGCATGGGAGCGGGGGATGTAAAGCTTTCTCTGATTATGGGTATTTACCTAACCGGAAACGACATTCCAGGAGCAATCTTCTACGGATGCCTTATCTCGGCGGGATATTCAATCGTTCAGTTATTAAGGAAAAAAATATCGAAAAAAGATCGGCTTCCGTTCGTCCCATTTTTATACATGGGCGTGGTTGTTCGATATATTCTGTAAATTTATACGGGGCAGGTGGAAGAGATGGCAAAAAAGAAAAATCTTGTAGGCGGAGCAAAGGTAAAAATCAGTTTAATGCTGACTGCCGGTATGATTGCAGGCTGGGGAATTTGTGGATACGCAGTGATTCTGCAGAATGGAGTCAGAAAACAGAACGCAATGGTGGAGAATGCTGAAAGTTTCTTGCCAGACAAGCTGTATATCAGGGCAGCTAATGGGTACAAAGAGGCTTTAAAAACATATTCGACGAAGAATAACCTCACATACGAAAGACGCCTTCTCGATATTTACGATGAAGCGGGCATGGAGGATGAATATGCAGACCTTGTCGACGACAGGATTGAGGCAAAGACAGCACTTGTGGATGAGTATCAGAGCCGTGCGGAAACACTGATCGGAGAAGACAACATAAAGAAAGCAATCACCATTTTAAAACAGGGAATTGAAATATATGGCGACAGTCAGCTGGTGGAGCTCTGTGAGTCTATAAAATATCAAACCCGCGAGAATGGAACGAATTATCAGGAAGGAAAACTTCCGTCGGACAACTGGATCATTCCCATGTGGAACGGGGAAAAATGGGGATACACTGGAAAGAATGGACGTACAAGCCTGGATTTTATATATGACGAAGCTACACGATTTTCCGGAAATTATGCGGTCGTAAAGCTTGATGGAGTTTACACATTGATTGACCAGAATGGCTACTGGAATGCTGTGGACAAAAATGGTCTGGACGAGGTCACTGAGATTGCAGGAACAAGGATCATTGGAGTTAAAGATGGAAAATACGGGATCTATTCAAATACCTTTATCCGCCAGAGCGAGGAAAATTATGAAGATGCCCACTTAAATGACAACGGAATGATTCTGGTGAAACAGTCTGGAAAATGGGCAATTTTGGATCAAAATTTAAAGAATGTAACAGATTTTGTATTCACAGATGTTGCGGTGAACAGTAAGAATCAGGTGTTTAGTGGAAATTATGCAGTCGTGGCAGATGAAAACGGATATTTTCTGATTGACCAGAAGGGAAAAGCCTGCTTTGAAAAGAGATTCCCGAATGCAAAGGGCATGGAAGGCGGTTACTACGCTGTAGCAGATGAGAGCGGGCAGTGGGGATTCGCGGATGAAAAGGGAGAACTTGTGGTTCCATGCCAGTATGTGGACGCATACTCATTTTCTAACCAGACGGCAGCAGTACAGTATGCCGGAAAATGGGGATATATCAATCGCTATGGCAACATGGTAATCGATGCCCAATTTTCAACCGCACTGCCTTTCTTAAACGGAAAAGCAATGGTACAGGACGATCAGGAAAATATAAAAGTGCTTGAACTGAGATATTTTGATACATTCTAAAATGGGAAAGGGGAATTTGAGATGCTGACAGATGTTTCAGACGCAAATAAAAGTTATACAAAGCTTGAGGTGGCAGAAAAAAGTGATCTGGACCTTATCGCTGTGAAAGTACTTCGGAAAGACTGCCCGGATTTTTTGTTTCCATTAAAAATGATGGAAATCGATGGAGAGACGGAAATCCGTTATGAACTGACAGATGGGGTACGGTTCTGTTATATGCCGACCCAGATGAAGAAAAGGGAATTTATTGAATTGCTCACAAATCTGATCCAGCCGTTTAAGGCATGTAGCGACTGGTTCCTTGATTACCACAATTTTGTGTTGGATGAAAATTATATTCTGGTCGGAAAGAATGAGCAGTCAGTGAAATATATTTATGTGCCGACTAAGTCACAGACTAATTCTGACCAGGAGATCATTAGCTTCTTTGCGGGTCTGATCCTGAAAATGGACATCAAGGATGATCAGAGTTATACGGTCGATCTGCTTCGTGTAATCAAGAGTTCGAATGCCAATTTAATGACGCTGTTGGAACATCTTCAGAAAGACCATGTGGAGAAAAAAGCAGCGCCTCTGGCTCCGCCAAAGCCAGCCGAGGATCATATGAAGAAGATCGTTTCATTTGTCCAGGATATTCCGGAAAAAATGGCAGAGAAGAAAGAAAAGCAGGAGCCTGTAAAGGCAGAGAAAAAGACACCTGTCCGGGAGCAGGGAACACGCCCGGGAATCAGTTCCGGCGCTTATGGAAAGAGCGATGAGGAGAACCGGCTGATCAATAACCTGTTCGGAGATGATGAGCCGGATAAAAAGAAGGACAGGAAAAAGAAGGAAAAACAGCCGAAGGAGAAGGCACCGAAAGAAAAGGGCGCTGGTCTGTTTGGCTTTTTAAAGGGAAAAAAGAAAGAGGAAGAAGAACCGGAAGATCTGCTGGCGGGATTTAAGAAGGCGGCAGAGCCGGAGAAGGTGCAGTCCACACCGAAATGGGAATCTGTACCAACACCAGCACCGGTTTCTGATCCGGCAGGAGGCGAGGATACAGTTGAAGCTTACCGTTCTTATGTTCAGGAGGAAGATGGGGATGACAGCACTGCAATAGCAGGAGACGGAGAGCTGGATGATAACCGCGTGATCCGGTTGAGACTGGAAGATTGTGCCGGATGCACATGCCCGAAATTTATCGAGATCGATCTGAGAAAAGGTCATGCGACGATTGGAAGAATGGACAAGAATGGTGAGCCATGCTCAGATTATAACTTTGATGCTGCGGTTTCGTTTGTCAGCCGCCGCCATTTCCGAATCGAGCCGAGCGGAAATGAATGGCAGATCATTGATATTGGATCTTCAAACGGTACGATCGTAAGTGGAGAAAATCTTACACCAAATATGCCGCACACCCTGAAAAGAAATGATACGATCATGATCGTGTGCAAAAAGAGATTTATGATCTATCGGGTGTGCTGAGAAAGGCAGGGGTAATGAGAAAGTATGCAGGCTGTCTTTCTGTAAAAGGAAATTACAGGAAGAAGAATCAGGACCGGGCATGCTGCCTGAGCAGTTCAAAAAAAGGAATATTATTTGCAGTGGGATGTGTGTGCGACGGAATCGGCAGTTTTGCGCAGAGTGAGATCGCGGCGGAGATGATCCGGGTAGGAATTGAACGTTGGTTTCTTGGAATGGAGCCGTTGTATCCTGAAAATATTGACGAAGAGTCCTTGATAGATGATCTGGATATGACGATTCGCGAACTGAATGAGCTGATTTGGATTTATCGAAAGGAAAACGGAATTGATATTGGATGCACGATGTCACTATTGGTTCTTTTGAATGAAAAATATCATGTATTTCATGTTGGAGACAGCAAGATCCTGCTGATAGATGATCGCGTCTCACAGATTACGAAAGACGAGGTATCGGTTGTCGAGCGGGATGGAAAGTTGAAGACATTATTGGCAAATTTTATGGGGAAGGTCGAAGAATTGTGGATGAATCAGTCAAGCGGAAGCCTTGTTCCGGGAGAGACATTTCTTGTGGGGTCCGACGGACTTTTTAAGAGACTCCGGGAAGATATTCTGTTTGATGTGATTAGAAGGAAGAATGTGCAGAGTGATACAGAGGCAGAGGACGTGCTGAAATATCTGATCCGGAATGTCATGGAGATGGGGGAGAAGGATAATATATCAGGAGTTCTGGTCCGGATTGCTTAGAGTTCCAGGTATGCCTTATATATTGGATAAGGCTGCCGGAAGCAGGTCTTGAAGACCGTCAAAGCAGCCCAAGAGCAGCATAAATGATGAGAAAAACGGCTGAATAGATGAGATGATAGCCGGTGAAGATCATGATTCCTTTTAGCGTTCCGCGAAGATGGGAACTGCAGCGGAAGAACAGGAGAACGATCACGGCAGCGATCCACAGACCGCAGAGAAAGAGCGGATGCGTGAAAAATAACAGAAATGTAATCCCGTAGAAACATGTGAAGCTGAACTCGATAAGCGGGTAGCGGAGCGGGATTTTTGTTCCGCAGTAGTGACACTTTCCACCGAGAGCGATCCAGCTGATCACAGGAATCTGGTGCAGACCGTTTAAGACATGACCGCACTCCGGACAGTAACAGTCTTTTGTGATCAGCGGCTTATCAAAACGGATCCGATACTCGGCAGTCGTAAAATAAGCGCCGATGATGCTGCCGAAGACCAGTGTGCAGATCAGAAGAACAGAAAAATAATATGTGGTCACTGGAAAGTCCTCCAAATAGGTAAATTATAAAACATTTTTATATTAAAGAGCCTGGAGGAAAAAGTCAAGGACAAAGGGGGAAGAGAGTATGAAGAAGGGCTGGAAGATCGCAGCAGTGGGATTGATTATATTATTGCTGTTTTTGATTTTTTTTAAGGAGTGTTTGTGGGAGTGGTATGACGAAGTTCTGCATCCGTGGGCGCCATGTCGTGCGGATTGGCTTTGAAAAGTTGGACAAAGTATTAACAGATATGGTTTGCTTTATTGAGCATAATGAAACTGTCATGAAAAAATCAGAGGAAAAGCAAAATGCTGAATGAACATTTATTTTACGGTGGAATTTTTCTATGCGCGTGTTCCGTCGGACTTGCGGTGATTTTGGGAAGTCTGTATACAATCCAAAAGATCAGGCTGAACAGCAAGCTGAATGAAGAGTATGGGAAAGAAATAAAAGGAAAGTAACAAAGCGGGAGGTACCAGGTGGAGGAAATTATTGCATCGACGTATCGGATCATAAGAAAACTGGGATCCGGCGGCGGCGGAAACGTATATCTCGCAGATCATCTGAGATTGAATAAGAAAGTAGTCCTGAAGGCGGACAAACGCCGGATTACGACGAAAACGGCTCTGCTTCGCCGAGAGGCAGATGTTCTGAAAAACCTGAATCATCCGAATATTCCGAAGGTATATGATTTCTTTGTTGAAGATGACACGGTATATACCGTTATGGACTATATCGAGGGAGAGAGTCTTGACCGTCCATTAAAGCGGGGAGAACATTTTTCACAGCCTCAGGTAATTCAATGGGCGAAAGAACTCTTAGACGCTCTTGATTATCTCCATAGTCCGACACACGGAGACCCGCCGCGGGGATTTGTACATAGTGATATCAAGCCGGCGAATCTGATGCGGACACCGGATAACCATATCGTTCTCATTGATTTTAATATTGCTTTATCGCTCGGCGAGGACACAGTGATCGGCTGCAGTGCCGGATACGCATCACCGGAACACTACGGACTTGATTTCTCTTCAGACAGCGATACAGTAAACGGCGAGTCAGAGACAGAGGCGGAATCAAAATCCGGACAGGATAGTGAGACAGAGGTTGATAATCCTACAGTTGAGAGGACGATCACGGAATCTGATACAGAATCCACAGAGAAGGAAGAAGGAAACAGAAAAGAGAAAAGCTTTTCTGCATCCCCGAAGAAGATCATCGTTCCGGATGTGAGATCCGATATTTATAGTACCGGAGCAACCCTATATCACCTTCTCAGTGGTTCAAAGCCGGCAAAAAATGCGAAGGCAGTCGTATCGCTTTCAGAAAAAGAATATAGTCCGCAGGTTGTAAAGATCATCAAAAAGGCGATGAATCCGAATCCGGATCTGCGATATCAGACGGCGCAGGACATGCGTTCAGATTTTTTACATCTGAGAGACCGGGATCCCCGGGTCAGACGATTGAAGGCGGTAAAACGGCTGGATATCGGTGTAGTTCTTCTGCTTCTTGCGGCAGGTGCATCCATGACATTTGTGGGATTAAAGCGGATGCAGACGACGGAGAACTGGCTGAAGCTTGCGGAATACTCGAAAAGTGCTCTTGAGTCAGGGGATGTGGACGAGGCGGTCAAGGATGCTCTTGCAGGTCTTCCCGAGGCGAAAGGAATCCTGAAACCGGAATGGCTTCCAGAATCTAAGCGGGCGCTGGCAAATGCGCTGGGAGTGTATGATCTCTCCGACAAGTTTCGGTCGAGCGGAGTTATAAAGCTTCCGTCGGCTCCTTATAAGATAAAGATGTCCCCGGACGGGAAGAAGCTTGCGGCTGTATACCAGTCCGAGGCTGCGGTTTATGATGCGGAAAGCTTAAAATCGTTAATGACCTGCCCGATGATGGATTCAGCATTAGCGGATGCGTTGTTTTCCGATGATAGTCATCTGCTGGCTGCGGGAAAAGACGGAGTTTCACTTTACAACATTGAGAGCAGAGAGCAGATGTGGAGGGCAGGAATGGCTTCGACTCTGACAATCTCTGGAGACGGACAGGTTGCGGCGGCGATGGACCGGGACAGAAATATTGTCTCATTCTATGACATGAAAGATGGTCAGCTGCTGCGGGAACGCTCTATGGGAGATAAAAAAATGCCCTCTGCATTTAATGATTCCTTTGCGGATCCGGACAATGCAATTTTCTGCCTGAATATGGACGGAACCATGTTGGCGATCAGTTTTTCGGACGGCGGACTATATGTGATGGATACAGAGCATCCGGAGGATGACCTGATCGTGTACGAGAGCTCGGATTATACAGAGTTTGCAGGCGGCTTCCATGGAGATAAATTTGCGTTTTCTGCCGGAAAGAGTGGTCACAGCATCTTTGGACTCATCAATGTGGACGAGGGAGCCTATATCGGTGATATGGAGTCGAACCTGCAGATGAAGGCAAAGGCAGATGAGAGTGGAATCTGGGTTTCAGAGGGAAATCTCCTGTCTGAGTTTGATCCGGATACGCTGGATGATAAGGAGGTCTCCTTCACAGATACATGGAACATCAGCCATTTCAGCGTTTCGGACAAGCATGTGCTTGCCGTGACGGATGAGCCGGGATTTTCCATCTTCGATCAGGGAGAGAACGCCCTGGTACATGAAAAGAGTGATGAGGAATATAGCTTTGCGGAACTCGGGACAGAGTACGCGGCGTTGGCAAACCGGAGTCAGCCGGATATCCGCGTCATGAAGGAGGAGACTCATGAGGATACATGTGTGGTGCGTTACGACGCGAAGTATTCCCATGACGAGGCCAGAGTGACGGGAGACGGGGAAAAGGCGATGCTTTTCAGTTATGATGGATTCCGGATCTATGGTAGTGACGGAACCCTGACGGCGGAAGGAAGCTTCCCAGAGGCGGAAAAGATCTACGACCAGCAGTTTAGAAGGGACGGAGAAAAGTCCTGGCTGGATGTGATCTGGTACGATGGGACAGTCCGGGCGTATAGTTCGGAGGATGGCACTCTGATCTCGGAGGAGAGAGGGGAAGCGCCTTCAAAGGATCTGGAAGAGGAATTTTCAACAGAAAAGTACCGGTTTGTGTCGGAACTTCACAGCGCTCCGAAGGTTTATGACAAGCAGAGCGGAAAGTTTGTAAAGGAACTGGAGAAGGATGATTTCCTGGCCTATGTGACAGAGGTCGGCGAGTACATACTAACAGAATATGTCCGGGCAGATGGTGAGAGATACGGTCTTTTGCTGGACCAGAACCTTGAGATACTGGCAGATCTGCCGGATCTGTGTGATATTCATATCCCGGATGAAACAATCTATTTCGATTACAAAAATGGAGAATTGAGACAGTGTCATTTGTATTCGATCCAGGAACTGATCGATCTTGGAAAGAATTACAGATAAAATTTTAAGAAAGGGGAAAAATTATGAAAAAACGCATCTTTAAACAGGGAATGGCATTGATGCTGGCAGCTGCACTGGCGCTTCCGGCTAATGTGGTTCCGGCGGAAATTCTGGATCAGCAGACGGAGACAGAGCTGCCGCATATTGTATTAAATCAGGAAACACCTGATGAAAAAGTTACTGACAGTGATGCGAAGGAGAAGGAGGAGCAGACTGGAACGCAGACAGAGACAAAGAAAAAGACAGAAGTCAATACCACAGAAACTGCGGAACAGATCATTTACAATACCGGTTCCTTCAATGTTCACGTCGTAAGCGCGGAAGATTTTGAGAACGATCTCGGCGACGCATATTTTGAGGAGGATGGCAGCTATACCATCAATATCCCAGAGGAAAACCCATTCTTCCCGTATGAGGTTCAGTTTACCTATGACGGAAAAACAGAAAATGAGTGGTTCATGAATCCGGAGGATTCCATCGAGATCGACGGACATACCTTCTATGTATCCGCAAGCTTCGACGGAACAGCCGTTACCCAGATGACCATGGATGTTGCAGGTCAGGAGGTTGTTGTTTATCCGGAGAAGAAAGAGTTTACGGACGGAGATGATGTGGCGTTGATGTCATTGCTGCCGTTGGAGGAGAGAAATCTGTCGCTTGATCTGTCGGGATTTACGCCGATTGAACTGGCATGTGTAAAACCGGCGACTGTTTTTAAGGGTGAGAACCAGATTGGAACGGAAACAGAAATTTTATGGAAACCACGTGACAGCAGAGATAATTATGAAAGCGATCCAGATTCTGTCGGAGTAGTAGCGATGGATCTTGCATTTAATACCAGTGGGGCTACAAGTACCAGCTGGGAGATGATCGTAGGTAACCCGGATCAGCTGGATGCTTCCAATATTCGCTATTATGTAGATATTGCAGTGACAGATACAGAGAATTGGTTGATTCCAACTGTGACGATTCATAATGATGATGGAACGACCAAAAATGTGACAGTAACGGATGCGTATTATTCTGATTACGCATTTAGTAGACGGATGCATGTGGATGTACCGACAGAAGAAGTAAAAGGAAATACAGAGATGACAGTTTCTCTGAAAATCAATTCTGACTTATTTGAAAGATCGGTAATATCCAAAATAGAAACTCACAGTTTGTCAAGTGAGGTATCGCCTGAAGCTGTAAAAAAGGATGATGGTTGGTATCTTGAGATAACCGGAGAAAGAAGTAGAATTAGTCATAGCGTCTTCCGCATGAATGGTTATGATAAAAATGATCAGGTACTGGGGGATGCTTTCGATTTCAAACTTTATTTGTCCTCAGAGAGCGATCATATTTATACAAGCCTTTATGACAAAACAGGTAATAGCATCTCCTATAGCACAAGCTGGGAAGAAGATGAAGAAGATCCTTGGATGGAAGAAAAACTTGTCTATAATCTGGGAGCTTCCTATGCAGACAATGACACATACAGACTTGTTTTAACATTTGAAAAAGCAGTTGCAACAAGTGAGAACCAGATAATCGGAGCATTCATAGGAAGATATGAATCGATTGATGCGGCAAAGGCAGCAGGGGCTGTGGATGTCAAGGAAAGCCTGTTTAATCAGACACAGGGATATGAAGCAGATTTCAGCAAGGGTGTATATGTAAGTGTATTCAGCGGAAAAGCCGATGATGACAGCAGAAAGCTTAAAAGATATGTTTGGCATATTTATACAAGATCGGAGGCATTCTTAGATAATTCAACAGCGGTATCATTTTATGGCATCAATGATGCACAGGGAAATTATGTTGCTTGTAAGGTTCTAAATCCGTCTTATGGAGATTATAAAGACGATTATGCGGATTTCTCATACATTACGATTCTTGTAGGCGAGGATACCGATTTAACTTCATTAGCGCCTGTATTTACCATGCAGAACGGAATGAAACTGTATACCAATAAAGAAGAAATCAGCGGACAGAGTTTGCATGACTTCTCCAATGGCCCGGTTCATTATACCGCATCAGCCGAAAACTCTAAGAATGCAAAGAACTACTGGCTGCAGATCATTAAGCCAAAACAGGGTGAAAGCTGGCTTTATATGAACAGCCTTGCAGACGAGAGCTCAGATACCAGAGAAGAAAACGGTGTTGTTTATACAACTCGTGAAGCAATGCTGAATAGTATCCATGATTATGAGCACAGAATCATTCTTGCTAATATGGGAACGAAGGCATTATCCAAATTATCAGTGGAAGCAGAAGGTGCTTTATTTGATTCGTGGGTTGTAACTCTGGATAACTATTGGACATTAAAGGGAGAGCATGATCTTTCCGGTTATCAGGGACTGGGATATGATGAACTTGCAAATCTTGCAAAACTGAAGTTGGTTTATGATGGTGATGAGATAAATGGACAGGATCTCACAGGTACACTGACAATCAAGGAAGCTGGAAAGCCAATTATGGTAATAAATCTGACGGGTGTTGTTGGTGACCCGGGTATTGTGACAACTGAGATTCCGGACGCGGTCAAATATGTCCACTACGGTTCTATGATCCAGAACAGCAATAAGTATGATTTTAATACGGTAAGCTATAAGATCACAGATGGAAAACTTCCGAGTGGAATGGAATTAAAACCAAACGGTGAGCTCTATGGAGTACCGTTAGAAACAGGTGAATTTACATTTACCGTTCAGATGAAGAACAGCTATAGTGAGTTTGCAAATGTTACAAAAGAATTCACCTTAAAGGTTGTAGACAACACCGACGCAAACGTAGATAGTGCAGTCGATCAGGGATATGATCTGAAGGAACGTGTTCCAAATATCTTACTGAGTGACAACAACGATTATACTATGACATCCATCGGTGTGATCGAGGAATGGGACAACCTTACTCTTGATGGTAAACGCCTTGTAGAGGGTGTTGATTTCGATGCAAAATCCGGAAGTACCCGTCTTACGATCAGAAGCCAGACCTTAAAGGCTAATAATCAGGTAGGAACTCATACACTGAGTGCGGAGTTCCGTGAAAAAGGAACAGGAAACTTAAAGCGTGCGGCTCAGAACTACAGAGTTGGTAGAAAATCTTCCGGTGGCAGCAGCGGCGGCGGACACAGCAGCTCCGGACGTGCAACAGTAAGAGCTGATTATGGAAATATCGGCGCAGACGGCGCATGGGTGCAGGATGCAAAGGGCTGGAAGTGCAAAGCCGCAGATGGAACATGGTATACAGACTGCTGGAAAGAACTGAATTATCAGAACGAGAAGTCATGGTATCGCTTTGATGCTCAGGGGTATCTTGTAACCGGCTGGTATCAGGATAACGGAACCTGGTATTATCTGAATCCGAAGTCCGACGGAAAGCTTGGAAAGATGATGACGGGCTGGCAGTATATCAACGATATCTGGTATTACTTTACTGAAAATGCAGGCGACAAACAGGGCGCAATGTTCTGCAAGCGATGGGCGGAAGTCCCGTATAACGGTACAGTTGAGTGGTATTATTTCGATGAAAACGGAACGATGAAAACGGATTGGCTGACACAGGATGAAAACAAATTCTATCTTTATCCGATCGCAGACGGAACAAGAGGCAGAATGCTGACCGGCTGGCAGAAGATTGGTGATAACTGGTACTATTTCCATGAAGAGTCTGATGGAAATAAGGGCGTTCTTGCGAGAAGAACAAAAATTGGCAATTACTATGTAAACTCAGACGGAGTTTGGGCGAAATAATAAGTCAGGTAATGGGGCAGGATCGTAGGAATCCTGTCCTATTACTTATTTTACTTATGGAGGAATGAAGCTATGAAGAAAAAATTGTTAGTCCTGGGGTTAAGCATGGCAGGCGTACTTATGTTGTCAAATACTGCATTTGCGGGTGAATGGAAAAGAAATAATGTCGGCTGGTGGTATCAGGAAAGTACAGGTACATACCCGATGAGCCGATGAAGCAATATAGGCGGAAAATGGTATTATTTTGATAATGTCGGATATATGGTTCATGATAAATAGATCGGAGATTATTACCTGGGATCAGATGGCACTATGCTGACCAGTATCGTTACACCGGCTGGTTATAGGGTAGATGCGTCAGGAAAATGGATTTATAGTTCTCCAGAAGAGACTATATTTGGAAATTTTATTCAAAATGGAGAGTACAAGCAGTATATAGCTGATTGGTATGCGGATCCCGCTAAGTATGGTTATTTAGATATAGATGGGGATGGAAAAAAAGAATTAATCATTACGAGTGATGGTGTTTTTTTTATGCACTGATCTGCTCTGCAGATCTGCAAAGTGGAGAAGTGACAGTATTGGATAATGGATATTATTATGGAAGTCTGCGGTATTCAGAAAAACATCATGCATTGGTGTTGACAGATGTTCGGCCAAACTCCATGATGGGTGATTATGCGTTTGTGGAGATAAATGGTTCTGGAATGGATGTAAAATTTCATTTGGGGTGGGACGCAACAGAAGGGGAACGTTATTATAAAGATAAAACAAAAATCTCAGAGCAAGAGTTTTCAGAATATTTTAAAGATTTGAAAGAACTGGATTATATGTGACAGAATTGAGTAGAATAGCTTTTAAAAGCCCTTGAAGCTGCGGCATCGAGGGCTTTGTGCTGTAGTAGCTCTTCCGCCCCCATTTTGCCACTTTTCCATAAGAGAAGCGTAAGACTCGTCAAGTTGCATTTCGTTCGGAGATAAGCTATAATGGAATGAGTGCTAAATTTAAGTGAGGTGGATCGCTATGAAAAAATCGATCAAGACAGCTATCTTTGCCTGCATCTTCGCGGCAGCATTCCAGATCACGGCGTTTGCCGGATTTACCTGGAGAGTTGAGAGTGCGGACAGTTCCTATGTGGGGACGACGAATGTGACTGTGACAAATACATCGGGAAAGAAAGAGACGGAGGATGCGCCGATCGTGAAGAGAGGAACCGTCGTGACGTTTACGGAGGCGGCAGCGAGTGCGACTTATACGGTAAGGGCATATGATGGGATGGGAAATCCGATCCGGGATTTCAGCGCGTCTCTCGGAACGGTAAAGAAAGGCGGTACTCTCCAGTATACACTGGACTGGAACGCGAGAAAGTCGGAAGGAAAGTCCTCCTACACAGGACAGGCCGGTGTCTTTGAAATCCAGGCGAAGGATTCCGACGGAAAGACATGGAGACAGAGATTTGTGATCAATAATGTCTGCGCGTCAGGTGTGCTCTCCAATATGTACCTCTACAGCAAAGGTGCTCTCTACCAGTGGAAGAGCAATTCCAAAGGCTGGTGGGTGGACAAAAAGTCCGGCGGCTACCTCACAAATGCCTGGTTCCAGTCGCCGGTGAGCGGACTCTGGTACTATATGGGCTCTGACGGATATATGCTGACGAATACGACAACTCCGGATGGATATAAGGTCAATGCAAGTGGTGTGTGGGTGAAATAGTACTGCACTATAAAGATTCTGGAAAAGTCATGGCAGGAAAAGCCCTGTGTTCAGATATTCTACGGATCTGAAATGCGAAATATCGGTAAAATGTCGCCATAGTGTGTGTGTAAAAAAATTGCATGTCATAAATGATAATTTACTTAAATGAGAAAATTTCTCAATAAGAATCTTCCATTTTCTGCAAAAAGGTGTATGATAAAAATAGTTAGCAGCACCTAACAAACGGCTCGCGATCCACCCGGATCACATGAAAAACTTCCGATGGGAACGGCCGCTTTTAACGCAACTCCTGCGGGAGGGAAATGGAGCAGATCATGGGAAGATTTTATCAGCTTTCAAAGAAGATTTCGGAGCAGGAGGCATCGGAGATCATGCGGGAAGTCCTGGAACTTCCGGATATCCGGGATGCCGAGATCATTGATGACCGCAGCCGGGTCAGAGTTGAGACGAAGGACAATGTGTTTATCGATGTGATGAGTACGGTTGTAAATATTTTCCGCCGCGTGGCAGGCGGATGCGAGCTGTCCTTTGTGGGATTCGCTTATAAGGACTGAGGAGCAATAAAAAGAAAAGTGTGCGGGAAATCGCGCGCGGCAATAAAAAGCGCAGGATCATGGACTTATTGGAGTCTGTGATCGCTGCGCTTTTTTGTTGAATTGCATTTCAGACATTTTTAAGGACGTTCATAATGAAAATGGAACTTTCGAGAGAAGTTTTACATTACTCAATTCTTCGCTTCAGAAGAATATTTCTTAATATGTTCCTTGATCGCCGCAAAGCTCTCAGCACTGATATCGTGCTCGATACGGCACGCGTCATCGAGAGCTGTCTTTTCACTGACTCCGAGGTCCATCAGCCATTTGGAGAGGGCCGTGTGGCGCTCATAGATCGTCTCGGCGATCCGGCGGCCTTCGTCGGTCAGTGTAATGTGTCCCTCGTCATTTACCAGGATCAGATTGTTGACCCGGAGATTTTTCATTGCGACACTGACGCTTGGTTTCGAGAAGCCGAGCTCGGTCGCGATATCGATAGAACGCACATACGGCTGTTTTTCACTTAACATTAAAATTGTCTCAAGATAGTTTTCAGCGGATTCCTGGATTTTCAAGTAATTACCCCCATATGTTGTGTACATGGTTAGAAATAGTTCGGCGTTTTCATATACGAAAACCGTCATGAAAAAATACAACTGCGCAGAAAGATCAGCACAAGCCTGTAAACGTCGAAATATTAAAATATTGTGAGTACTCATGATCAGTTAAACAGAACTTTACTGTTCTTCTCACAAGTATAACATAATCCTGAAATTGAGTCAAAGTGTATTCTTTCTAATAAAAAAATATTTGAATTTAAAATTAGTTCAAACTAACCAAATGAGAAAATGTCTCATTTGCAGATATTGACAACAAAGTTAGCATATGCTAACCTTATATCATCAGTTAGACGAAGCTAACCCTTGGGCAAAGGAGGAACACATCATGAGCGTTGTTATTATTGGCGGACATGACCGTATGGTCAGACAGTATAAAGAAATCTGTGAAAATCATAAATATAAAGCGAAAGTTTTCACCCAGATGAAGACAGGGCTTGATAAACTGATCGGAAGACCGGATCTTCTGATCCTGTTTACCAACACCGTATCCCACAAGATGGTGCGCTGCGTATTAGATGAGGTAGATGAGAACCGTACTGATATCGTCCGCTGTCATACAAGCAGCGGCACAGCGCTTGCTGAGATTCTTGAAAAGCACAGTGCATAAACCGGAACTGCCGGTGGGATAATGTGATGAGAAAACAGGCAATAATCCGGCAGACCTGCACATTTACTGTGATGACAGTAAGAAAGCGCAGGCCGGAAGGCACGGAATCATTATGATGGAAAGGCGGTAAGACGCATGAGCGAAGAGATCTTCGGGGCAGTACAGAAGCTCCCGGTCAATGGAACGAAGAAGCAGGTCGTTTTACAGTGTGCGCCGCTTCTCACAGGCATCAAATTATCCAACCTTTTAAATGTGCGGGCAGACCAGAAAGACGAAGTGTTCAAGCTTTTTGAGGGATCAAAGATATGTTGCCGGGTTCTCTATGAATTCCGCGGCAGACTGTCGATCCTGCTTTACCGTCCGGGGATGCTTGCAGCATATCTGGAACGGGAGGACGTTCAGAAGCTGATGACGTCCTTCGGATATGGAGACCTTGAGCTGGAGGAGATATTAGACCGCATCGCGGACGGTTATCAGGAGCACATGGACGGAAAAAGGGGCTTCCCCCATGAGATTGGCCTTGTTCTCGGATATCCGCCGGTGGATGTGGAGGGATTCATCAAGAAGGAAGGCAGAGATTTTCTGTATTCCGGATATTGGAAAGTATATGGGAATCTGGAAGATACGTTAAAAACATTTGAAGCGTATGACCGGGCGAGAGATTACGTGATCTGCATGACCGGAAACGGAAATGAAATCAGGGATATTCTGGCGGCATCTTAAATACCGCCGGTTCCAATCATAAAAAACGGCGGACGGAGAAGTCCGGGTTACCGTAAAACAAATTTCAGGAGGAATTTAAAAATGGATAAGGTTATTGTTGCATACTGGTCACAGACAGGAAATACTGCTGCTATGGCTGCAGCAGTCGGCGAAGGGATCAAAGAGGCAGGCAAGGAAGCTGTTGTTACAGACATCTCCTCCGTTTCCATGGACGATTTAAAGGAAGCTTCCGCGTTCGCGCTTGGATGCCCGGCAATGGGAGCTGAGGTTCTTGAGGAAGGCGAGATGGAGCCGTTTGTAACTGAGGTTGAGGCATTTGCATCCGGCAAGAAGATCGGTCTGTTCGGTTCCTACGGATGGGGAGACGGTCAGTGGATGAGAGACTGGGAAGACAGAATGAAAGCTGCTGGCGCTACGGTTGTAGGCGGCGAGGGTGTTATCTGCCAGGAAACTCCGGATGATGAGGCTCTTGAGAACTGCAAGGCACTTGGAAAAGAGCTTGCTGCATTAGCATAAGATATATTTAAAGTAACTGTTCAGTAGGTCTGCGCACTTGCTGCGCTGACCGTAAGAAAACATAGGCTGGAGGGCAAAAATCCCATCAGCGAAGCTGATCTGGAATGGATTTTTGCGTGTAACTATGAAGGTACTGAATAGTTACTATTTAAATAAGAATGTTCTGACATAAACATAAAAGATGCCGCCGGGAAAGGATGCAGTCCCGGCGGCGTTTTTTATGGTGCTATATGTCTGAAAGAAGCTGCCGATCATCACGAGTGACCACTTCAGCGCAAAATGTACTTTGACATACTCTTACAGGTGATACAAAAGACCGCACCCCGCATGAAATGTGGCGGAGCGCGGTCTTTTATAATAGCCTAGAAGAAGGTCCGGATAAAATTATTCTTGCAGAACCGGTACTGTCTCGTCGGCCGTCCTTTGCCTTCCTGCTTCTGGGATTCGATCTCTTCTATTAAATTGGAATCCAGAAGCTGCTGTAAAATACGGTTGCAGCTGCGGCTCGTGATGTTGAGCCACTGGGACAGGGAGGCGGCTGTCATGATCGTGTCTTTATCCATCTGGAAGAGGCCGACGATCTTTAAGAGATTGCTCTCATTGATCCCATTGCTCTGGGAATAGTCCAGCGCTTTTGTGTTGGAATAGCTGTAATTTAAGGATCGCGTAAGAGAGAGCGGGCCGGTGAGGGCATTGTCCTCGCCGGAGATGACAAAACCGTCATTCTTTCCGTATTTGACAGCCTCCTGCAGGGCAAGATCTGCCTGATAATGACTCTCACCGAGAGATTTTCCGAATCCGGCGCCGAGACGGAATTCCAGATCGCCTTTCTGATCCAGAAAAGCGATGAGATCCTGGATACGGCTGAAGCTGCTCTTGTAGAGATCACTGTCGAGATCCAGCTCAAACCGGTTGGAGACTGCGTGAAGTGAGAAATCGTACGCGTACTCTTTTCGGAAATCAAGAAGATATTTGTGAAGGGTGATCTCCAGATATTCCCGGTCCTGTGAGGAGATATTATCCGGATAGACAAGCTTTATGAGGATCACGAGCTTGTTGAGCTGGTTCTTCTGTTTTAAGCGGATAGAATTGATTGCGTGCCGGATGGAATCGCGGACCATCTCCTCCGTGGGGAGAAAGTGGATATAGGGGATCTGAAGCTTGTTGAGAACCTCCAGCTGGTTTGTGGTCCGCGTGAACATCATGTCGATCTTTTTACTTTCCCAGAGCTCCACAGCCCGCTCTTTTAAGGTTTCATAGTTATAGACAGGATTTTCAAAGCAGTAAGGCATATGTTCCGGATCCAGATATTTCTTTAAATTCATAAAATCATTTACCGGAGTCAGAAAATCAATATAGAGTCTGTTTAGCGGAACATCCGGGTAATGGATTACAAAATTTAACAGGATGGACAGCAGAGTCTTTTCAGTATAGGAGATAAAGGTACATGGGACCTTCAGATCATCCACATGGGTCAGAATATAGGAGTAACCAAGTTCCCCGGAGAAAAACAGCACATCGGAGATGTCCTTACACTGTTCGTATATGTCTTTAATTTCTTCCAGATTTTCGTAAACGTACCTGTGAAATACACATCCAAAGTCGTTGTGTTCGATCGCTTTATCGATGACAGCCATTGATTTTAAAGGACTTATGATACTGATGCTGATCATGGCCGAACCTCCCTTTTTTTATATAAGGACATGCTATTAATGACAGGCATGTCGATAAATCAGCTTTTATAAGAATCGTACCACAGATTGTTGACAAAGTCAAAAGGGTATGTTAGAATAAAGACAAATAAAGGACGTAAGCAAAATGAGTCCCAAATAAATCAAGAGATTTGTAAGATTTGTATTGAGGGAAATGCGAAAGCTTCCAAATCGCGAGATACAGCGAGAAATCCTGTATACATAGTGAAAAACAACGTATTATATATGATATTTAAACTATATATACAAAAGATACAAAAGCTTTCTCGGAGATCCAATTAAGGACTTGATTTGGGATTCGTGAGCAGGGAAAAGTCTTTTATTGGTGCAAAATGGCACAGGGGTTTAAGAACCAACATTTAAGGAGGTATTTGCGAGATGAGCAAGTATGTTGAGAGGGTAATTGAGGACGTAAAGACTAAATATGCTAACGAGCCGGAGTTCTGCCAGACTGTAGAAGAAGTATTATCTTCCTTAGGTCCGGTTGTAGATGCACATCCGGAGTATGAGAAGGTTGCCCTTCTTGAGAGAATGGTAATCCCGGAGAGAGTTATCGAGTTCCGTGTTCCGTGGGAGGATGACAACGGAAACATTCATGTAAATACAGGTTACCGTGTACAGTTCAACGGAGCAATTGGACCGTACAAGGGAGGTTTAAGATTCGCACCGAGTGTAAACCTTTCCATCATGAAATTCTTAGGTTTCGAGCAGACATTCAAAGACAGCTTAACAACACTTCCGATCGGCGGCGCTAAGGGTGGTTCCGACTTCGATCCGAACGGCAAGAGCGATAGAGAAGTTATGAGATTCTGCCAGGCATTCATGACAGAGTTATATCGTCACATCGGTCCGGATGTCGATGTTCCGGCTGGTGACCTTGGTGTTGGCGGACGTGAGATCGGTTATCTGTTCGGTCAGTACAGAAAACTTAGAGGAGCTTACGAGAACGGCGTATTAACAGGTAAGGCTCGTTCCTTCGGTGGTTCCTTAATTCGTCCGGAAGCTACAGGTTTCGGTGCTGTTTACTACCTTGAGTCTGTTATGAAACATGAGCATGACACATTAGAGGGTAAGACAGTTGCAGTTGCTGGTTTCGGTAACGTAGCTTGGGGCGTTGTACAGAAATTATCTGAGTTAGGTGCTAAGCCTGTTACACTTTCTGGCCCGGATGGATACATCTACGATCCGGACGGAATTACAACAAAAGAGAAATTCGACTTCATGCTTGAGATGAGAGCTTCTGGACGTAACAAAGTTCAGGACTACGCTGATAAGTTTGGCTGCAAGTTCGTAGCTGGAGACAAGCCGTGGGGCGAGAAAGTTGATATCATCATGCCGTGTGCTACACAGAACGATGTAGACCTTACACAGGCTAAGAGAATCGTTGCTAACAACATCAAGTACTACATCGAAGTTGCTAACATGCCGACAACAAACGAAGCTCTTAGATTCTTAATGGATCAGAAGAACATGGTTGTTGCTCCGTCTAAGGCTGTTAACGCTGGTGGTGTTCTTGTATCCGCTCTCGAGATGAGCCAGAACAGCGAGAGAATCTCCTGGACAGCTAAGGAAGTTGATGATAAGCTTCATCAGATCATGACAGAGATCCATGATGGTTCTGCTGAGTGCGCTGAGAAGTACGGCCTTGGTTACAACCTGGTTGCAGGTGCTAACATGGTTGGTTTCCAGAAGGTTGCAGATGCTATGATGGCTCAGGGTATCGCTTGGTAGTTTGAAGCGAGTCTCAAATATGACAGCTTCCGATTTGCGAAAACTGCATAAAGAGCATTAGGTTCTGAATATTGGGGATGCTGTCGGGGAGTGTGTCCGACGGCATCCCTTTTAAGTTGTTGGCGTCTGCGAGAGGGCGTTGACGGCATGACGGCTATTAAGAAAATAAAACATATTCGCGAAAATGCTTTACAAAATTAGTTTGGTTTTGTAAAATATAATGAGAGCAGGGTAATTCCTGTTCACTGAGGGTTTGGGGAATAATTTCATTTCTTGAAAGGAGAATTTTATTATGAATTGCCTTATCATTGATAAAGTATGGGGTGGTATCGCTGAGGAACTCAGCAAATGCATGAACGTTAAAACAGCTGACAATCTTCCGTCCAGCAAAGAG
The DNA here is from genome assembly GCF_018785465.1 of Clostridium sp. MCC328. Classification (NCBI taxonomy): domain Bacteria; kingdom Bacillati; phylum Bacillota; class Clostridia; order Eubacteriales; family Clostridiaceae; genus Clostridium; species Clostridium sp. MCC328. The sequence goes on along the minus strand of NZ_WQPW01000121.1, from coordinate 71,829 downwards.
CAGCTTATCGCTGAGATCGGTGATGTTGATGTCCTGATCATGCGTGTAGACCCGAAGATCGACAAAGAGATCCTCGACGCAGCTAAGAACTTAAAGGTTATCGGCGTTTGCTCCGTTGGTTTAAACCATATCGATATGGAATATGCGAAATCCAAAGGAATTCAGGTATTCAACGCACCGGGCTTAAACGCAAACGCAGTAGCAGAGTTAACAATTTCCAAGATGTTAGACATCTCCCGTGGAACCTTTACAGCAAACTACGATGTAAAATATAACCATGAGTGGGATAAGTACAAATTCGAAGGCCGTGAGTTAAGAGGAAAGACTCTTGGTATCATGGGATTCGGCCGTATCGGTCAGCGTGTAGGCGAGCTTGGCCGTGCATTCAAGATGAACATCGTTGCTTACGATCCGTTCCTTCCGGACGACGTATTTAAGCAGCAGTGCGCAACAAAGGCTTCTATCGACGAGCTGATCAAGGTTGCTGATTTCATCTCCATCCATGTACCGCTGACACCGGAGACAAAGAATCTCTTCAATAAGAAATCCATCGCTGAGATGAAAGACGGCGCTGTTGTTCTTAACATGAGCCGTGGCGGTATCGTAAACGAGGCTGATATGTATGAAGCTCTGAAAGAGGGTAGAATCGGCGGCTACGCAGCAGACGTTATGGAGAACGAGCTTGCAGGCAGCGGTTTAACAGGTAATGATACATTCGCAAGCCCGCTGTTCGAGTGCGATAACTTCATCGTATCCCCGCACATCGGCGCTCAGTCTGTAGATGCTTCTAAGGACATCGGTGTTCATATCGTTGCTAAAGTTAAAGAGGCTCTTGGTTTATAATTCAGAGAACTCAGAAGAACCCGGAGACGGACTGTCGCCGGGTTCTTTTCATTAAGACTTCAAAAATAAGGAGGACATAAAAATGGGCACAATTACGGAGTCAGCAAAGGCTTTCATGCCGAAATTATCTGAAATCAGAAGAGATTTTCACATGCACCCGGAGGTTTCCCAGCATGAGGAAAGAACCGGAAAGAAGGTAGCAGAGTATCTGAAGGAGATGGGATGCGACGAAGTATATGAAAATGTCGGCGGATACGGTGTAGTGGGAGTTATCAAGGGAAAGAAAACGGGTAAAGTCGTTGCTCTCCGTGCGGATATGGATGCATTACAGATCCAGGAGATGAATGAGGTTCCTTATAAATCCCAGAATGACGGTGTTATGCATGCCTGCGGACATGACAACCACATGACGGGTCTTCTTGGTGCTGCAATGCTTCTCTGCGAGAGAAGAGAAGAGATCGCCGGAACGGTGAAACTGATCTTCCAGCCTGCGGAGGAGATGTCTCCGGTTGGCGGATCCAGAGGAATGCTCCATTCCGGATATATGGATGATGTGGAAGCTGTATTCGGTCTTCATGTATGGCCGGATCTTCCGCACGGCAAGATCGGGGTGAAGGCAGGCCCGTTAATGGCTGCAACAGACCACTTTACGATCAATATCCATGGTAAGACTGCCCATGGCGCAAAACCGAATCAGGGTATTGACGCTGTTGTTCTCGGGTCCCAGTTCGTTATGGCCGCACAGACCATCGTCAGCAGAAAAGTTGATCCGCTTGACAATGCTGTTGTGACATTCGGTATTTTTAACGCAGGAACAAGATACAACATTATCGCAGGTGACTGTACACTGGACGGAACCGTTCGTACATTAAATGAGGACACCCGCGCGATGATCGAGGATTCTATGAGAAAGACTCTCGATGGTCTCTGCTTACAGTCCGGCGCAACTGCTGATATCAACTATGGTCATGGCTATCCGGCACTTGTAAATCATGAGGAGGACGCTGAGCTGATCCGCAATACAGCAATCAAGCTCTTCGGCAAAGATGATGTTGTGGATGTAAAACTCCCGGCTATGCCGGCGGAGGACTTCTCCTTCTATCTGAAAGAGAAGAAAGGCGCGTTTGTATGGCTCGGTACCGCTAAACAGGATCAGGATCCGGTATGGCCGTTACATAACAGCCGTTTTGATGTGGACGAGGATATCCTCTGGAGAGGTTCTTCCCTGTTAGCACAGACTGCGATCGATTATTTAAATAAATAATGGATGATCCTGGGGCGGCGGTTGGAGTAGAACTCCGGCTGGTCGCCCTGCTTTGTCTATGTGGTCAGCAGTTGAAAATACATGGTGAAACCACGATAACGAAAGGGGTCCGTTTGGAGGATTCCTTACAGCAGGAGGAAACGATATGACAGCAGGAAACGCGATCCTCATCGTCGCGATCGTGACTGGGCTGGGTCTGATCGGAGCTCTCTTTTTTGTGATGTTTAAGATCCGGCAGATTTCGCGGGAATTTTTCGGAACCTCGAGTCTGATCGAAGGGCTGAAGCGTCAGGAAGCGCTGGAGGACGATACGCCGAAGTCGGTGTCTGGAATGACGAGGGTGGAGCTTCCGCGGATCGAGAAGGATTTCCCAGAGTTTCACTGGCCGGAGTGGAAGCAGAGGTGTGAAAATCAGTTAAAGGGCTATCTGGAGGCGCTGGAGCACCGGGATCTCTCTTACCTTGGAAAGGTGTCTGTGTCCTTAAGGGATCAGGTACGGCTGAAGATCGAGGAGATGGAGGAGAAGGAGATCCGGGAAGAATTTGACGCGATCCATGTCCATCAGACGGAGATCTCCAGATACGACAAAGATCCGGGAAAATGCCGGATCCGGATCCAGTCCGCGGTGGAGTACCTGCACACATTAAAGACGCCGGATAAAAAGAAAAATGTGGAGCAGGAAAAAGAACAGCACCGCTTCAATATGGAGCTGGTCTACATCCAGGATATCACAAAGATACGCGCTGGCGAGACCGCTATCGGTGTCAGCTGTCCCCACTGCGGCGCACCGATCGCCGGTCTTGGCGATCGCGTCTGCCCATACTGCGGCGGCGCCGTGGAACCGGTGAATGTGAGAGTGTGGGAGCTGCATCGGATCGAGGAAGTGTAAATTGAAATGAACTGAAAAAACTCTGGAATTCTGATATTTTTGATCAGAATACTCCAGAGTCTTTTTGTCATTGAAATAAATTATTTTGCCTTTGCAACTTCCCGCTTTTTGATCTCCGGTAAGATCAGACCAAGTGCTGTGAGCACTACCGGTGTGATTACATTTAATGCTGTGGAAGCGATATCGCCTTCAACATACATTCCGAGGAGACAGCAAGCTGCGGTTACGAAGAAGCACCAGCCGCCTGCAACAAGGGCAACTGTCTGGTTCTTTGTAAATTTGTACTCCGGGTTGAACTTGTTGAGGGATTTTCTGAGAGCAATGTATGCTGCGAATACCCACAAGTAACGAAGCGGCATGGTTACAGAGTTCAGTTTGTTTAACTGAGTCAGAACGGATGCAGCACCCGGTACGAAGGACTGGATCAGGATGATGCTGCCGGATAAGCAGATAACCATCTTGATACCGTTGATGTATGCGCCATGCTCATTCTTCTTTAAGAGGCCGGACGGAACGAACTGTCTTGCGTCCTCGTTGTCAAGAAGTATACGAAGCGGAGCGTCGATACTTAATACAAGTGTGGAGAACTGACCGATGGCGTTGCATGCTGCGTAGATAACGAGCAGGAGGTTGCCAACATGGTAGTACTCACCGAGCTTCTGGAAGGACCAGTAAGCGCCGTTGGAAACGTAGGACTTGAAGCTGTCTGTGCTCTCGTTGATGACAGCCGGATCAAACATCATGCCCATCGCGATACTTCCGAGGATCGCGCAGACCATAACCATAACGGCTAACATGATCATACCCTTCGGGAATCCCTTGGACGGATCTTTTACCTTATTTACATAAGGGGAGATCTTCTCGCATCCGCCGACTGCGAATACAAGGATGGAGAGGGATGTGAAGTAGTTCACGTTGAACTGCGGGATCAGACCTTTTACTGTGTAATCAGCAGATACGAAACCGCCGTTCGGGTTGATTGCCGGAGCTGCGAACATCATTAAGATGAACAGGATGGACATTACGAACATACTGGAACCAGCGATCGTTGCTAATTTCTTTAACGGGTTTAAGCCGCGGCTTGCAACCCAGCAGAAGAACAGGAAGACAGCGAGTGTTGCCATCTGTACAGCGATCGTCGGGAATGTGTCGTAAGTGGAGCCGTTCTGGAATACCATCCAGCTTAATGCCTTTAATCCGCCGCTTCCTTTACTTGCGATGTAAGTTACATGGCAAGCCCAGTAAGTCCAGCCAGCGTAATAAGCGCATTTCGGGCCGATCGTTTCGTGGATCCAGGAGCTCACGCCGCCGCCGGACTGTTTGAACGCGGAGCCGAGCTCACCTACCATCAGGGCATACGGCACGAAATAGAGAGCGAACATCAGAACCCAGCTGAAGATTACCTGTACTCCGTTGAAGTAAACGAAGCCATTCAGCACGTTTCCGAATCCCCAAACCGTGGAGAATGCCATGAAGGCCAGGGTGTACCAGTCGATTTTCTTGGTGTTTTCCATAAGAAACCTTCCTTTGATATAAAATTGTATTTGTCCGCGTAACACGAACTTGTCTAGTATAACATATAATTATGGAAATATGAACAATTTTTTATGAGAAAAAAATGGAAATCAATTAAGAAAATTTGGTAGAAAACCATAAAAATGCAGGAAAAGGTCGGATCGAAAAGATTTTCTAAAGAAAAGGGGGGGACAGAGAGAAAAATGAAAGGGATGAGGGATTGGGGCAGCGGTGTGGAAATATGAATGAAAAAACAGATGTCCTTGCGAGAAGGACAAATATGACAAAAGTCATGGAAAAAGCGGAGAATCCACTGCATATTTATTCGGAATATTGGATGCAGGGGTGCGGTGGGAGATGCCCTTATTTAAATAGGAAAACTTTGAAAAAACGAAATAAAAGAAACATATTCTATATGAAGAAGAAATGTGGTAGAATATCTGGATACATGTTCTGCTTTTTATAGAAGCAGGATGAAAAATAAGGGAATGAAAAAGCGGAGGACCGTATTCCGGGGAACAGATGCAAAAATGAGGCAATGCTTCCGGGAAAACAAAAGAAAAATCAGGAGAGGATAGGTACAAAATATGGGGTATACAGGATTTGAGCGACTGTGGCTGTTCTTTGCGTTCAGCTTTTTCGGCTGGGTCCTCGAGACGGTGACAGCGGCAGTGCGGCAGAGACGGTTTGTAAACAGAGGTCTCGTGAATGGGCCGTTCTGCGTGCTTTACGGTATTACGGGAACCGCGATGCTTGTTGTCTGCCGGGAACTGCATGGAATCTGGCTGTTTCTCGGCAGTATGATCTTTTCGACCCTGGCGGAGTGGATCGCTGGCCATGTGATCGAGAGGATGTACCATGAGCGGTGGTGGGATTATTCCCACATGAAATGGAACCTGGACGGATATATCTGTGTGCCGGTGTCTATCGTATGGGGCGTTCTTGGTGCCGCTACGATGCGGTGGGGTGCACCGGTCCTGGTGCGGGTATTCCGGATGCTCCCGCGGACTCCGGGGCATCTGATCGTGTGGATTCTGGCGGCTGTGCTGGCGATGGATGTCACGGCGACCTTATGTATCTTATCCGGCAGAAGCCGCAGAATCCGCCAGTGGGAAGGCGTGGATTCCTGGCTCACAGGTGTGAGCTCAAGGCTTGAGCGGAAGATCTATGGCTGGGTGGACCGCCGTATCCAGAACGCCTACCCGGAGGCGGTATACCGGGAGGAGCTCCAGGCGGAGGCTGAGCAGAGAAAGACGATATTCGCCTACGGCCTTTGTTTTTACAAGATCGCGCTGCTTCTGGTAGTCGGCGCGTTCCTCGGAGATATCGTGGAGACGATCTTCTGCCGGGTGACGGCGGGCGTGTGGATGAGCCGCAGCAGCTTTGTCTGGGGACCGTTCAGCATCGTCTGGGGCGTGGCCCTGGCTGCGGCGACGATGCTGCTGTACCGCTACCGGAAGTATTCCGACCGGTTCCTGTTCTTTATGGGAACATTCCTCGGCGGTGCCTATGAGTATACCTGCAGCGTTTTGACAGAAATGCTCTTTGGAAAAGTTTTCTGGGACTACAGTAAGATTCCGTTTAACCTTGGCGGGCGGATCAATCTTTTGTATTGCTTTTTCTGGGGAATTGCGGCTGTGGCATGGATCAAGGGTATCTACCCGGTAATGTCCGCCTGGATCGAGAAGATTCCGATAAACTTCGGAAAGGCAGCGACATGGCTTCTCCTGATATTTTTCTGCGTGGACATGGCGGTCTCCGGGCTGGCCCTTGTGCGAAGCAGTGAGAGGGAAAAGGGAATCCCAGCGGATTCCGCTTGGCAGCAGGTGATGGATGAGCATTATGGGGATGAGGTGCTGAAAAAGATCTATCCGAATGCGCTGAAAGTGGAGTAACCATGGTTTCCGGCAGACAATCCGGTGAAATTATGGTAGGATATACATATGAAAGAAAAAGGAGCGTGAATACAGATGACGATGCATAATCATGCCGAAGTCGGCGAAATTTCTGAGCGGATCGTCCTGGTAGGAGATCCGAACCGGGCGAAGTATATCGCGGAACATTATCTGGAAGATGCGGTGCTTGTGAATGATGTGCGGTGTGCGTACTGCTATACGGGAATGTTTGAGGGAGTACGGGTATCTGTGATGGCAGTCGGAATGGGCGGACCGTCCATGCTGATCTACGCCACGGAGCTCTGCAGGGATTATGGCTGTAAGATCCTGGTGCGGGCAGGTACCTCCGGCGGCTACCGGGACGATATGAAAAACTTCGATATCGTCCTGTCCCAGGCGGTCAGCACCACCAGCGGAATCAACGACAACATGTTCAACGGACATTTCTCACCGGTGGCAGATTTCGGGCTTTTGAGCACCGCGAGAAGCATTGCGGATGAGGAACATCTCGTGACGTACGTGGGCGGAACGGTCTGCAACGACAGACTTTACCGCGACGAAAATTATAAGTCGAAGATGTGGAAGAAGTACGGCATGCTGTGCTCTGAACAGGAGGGCTGCGCATTTTATACGGCGGCAGCAGAGTTTGGATGCCGGGCTCTGATGATGGTGGGAATCACAACAGGAATCCGCTATGACGAGAACGGACAGGAGATCTTTGTGGACCTTCCAGAGCGGGAACATGCCCAGTCCATGGATGATCTGGTACGGCTGGCGCTTAAGACGGCGGCACATGCGGAGTAGAGAGCGCTGAACAGGAAAGACCAGCTTATAGTAGGAGCGGATCCTGCTGGCTCAGAATGTTAAGGATCGTAATAGTGATAAGATGCAAAAAGAGGACACTGCACGTTACATGCAGTGTCCTCTGACATTTATCAGCTTATAAAGCTAAATCAGTAAGACGATCAGATCTGCGGGCCAGCGGCAACGAGAGCCTTACCAGCTTCGTTACTCTCATATTTTGCAAAGTTCTTGACGAATCTGCCGGAGAGGTCTTTTGCCTTCTCTTCCCAGTCAGCAACGTTTGCGTATGTATCACGCGGGTCGAGGATCTTGGAGTCAACGCCCGGAAGCTCAGTCGGAACTTCGAAGTTGAAGTGCGGGATCTTCTTTGTCGGTGCGTTTAAGATATCGCCGTTTAAGATCGCGTCGATGATTCCACGGGTATCTTTGATGGAGATACGCTTGCCGGTTCCGTTCCAGCCTGTGTTAACGAGGTATGCCTTAGCGCCGCTCTTTTCCATCTTCTTAACAAGCTCTTCCGCGTATTTTGTCGGATGGAGCTCCAGGAATGCCTGACCGAAGCAAGCGGAGAAGGTCGGTGTCGGCTCTGTGATTCCGCGCTCTGTACCAGCAAGCTTTGCTGTGAAACCGGACAGGAAGTAGTACTTTGTCTGCTCCGGAGTCAGGATGGATACCGGCGGAAGTACACCGAATGCATCTGCGGAGAGGAAGATCACGTTCTTAGCTGCCGGACCTGCGGAGATCGGGCGAACGATATTTTTAATATGGTCGATCGGATAGGATACACGGGTGTTCTCGGTTACGCTCTTGTCAGCGAAGTCGATCACACCGTCTTTATCAAGTGTTACGTTCTCGAGAAGAGCATCGCGCTTGATCGCGTTGTAGATATCCGGCTCGGATTCTTTATCAAGGTTGATAACTTTAGCGTAGCAGCCGCCCTCGAAGTTGAATATTCCGTTGTCGTCCCAGCCGTGCTCGTCATCACCGATCAGGAGACGCTTCGGATCTGTGGAAAGAGTTGTCTTACCTGTTCCGGAAAGTCCGAAGAAGATCGCTGTGTTTTTGCCTTCCATATCTGTGTTAGCGGAGCAGTGCATGGATGCGATGCCCTTTAACGGAAGGTAGTAGTTCATCATGGAGAACATACCTTTCTTCATCTCTCCGCCGTACCAGGTGTTGATGATAACCTGCTCGCGGCTTGTGATATTGAAGACAACAGCTGTCTCGGAGTTTAAGCCGAGTTCCTTGTAGTTCTCAACTTTTGCTTTGGATGCGTTATAAACAACGAAATCCGGCTCGAAGTTTTCAAGCTCTTCAGCAGTCGGCTTGATGAACATGTTCTTTACGAAGTGTGCCTGCCAAGCGACCTCAACGATAAAACGGATCGCCATGCGGGTGTCTTTGTTTGCGCCGCAGAATGCGTCGACAACGAAAAGTCTCTTGTTGGAGAGCTCTTTTAATGCGATATCTTTTACTGCCTTCCAGGTTTCCTGGGAAGCCGGATGGTTGTCGTTCTTATACTCGTCAGAAGTCCACCATACAGTATCTTTGGAATTTTCATCCACAACGATAAATTTATCTTTCGGTGAACGGCCGGTGTAGATACCGGTCATAACATTAACTGCTCCGAGTTCGCTGACCTGTCCTTTTTCGTAGCCTTCGAGTTCCGGCTTCATTTCCTCCTCGAATAACATCTCGTAAGACGGGTTGTAGACGATCTCTGTGGTTCCGGTGATGCCATACTTGCTTAAATCAATCTTTGCCATCGCTTATCTAACCTCTTTTCATAAATTTGGTCCCGACCGCAGTGGGGCAGGACTATCGTCTTGTACATGTTCAGGGTTGAACAGGTACCATTACCTGGAAATTTTACAGGCAATAATGATATCTTTCACTTCCATTATACATGAAATTTGGACAAAATCAACAACAAAATGGCAGACTTTGTTAAAATAATGTCATTCTTTTGCCGGATGCTGTTTTTCATACTGAAATTTTAAGAAAATAAAGTAAAGACATTATTTTCGAAGAAAAAGCAGAAATATGAGGTTGACAAAATTAGATAGTTGTACTATCATCCAATTTAGATGATGGTACAACTATCTGGAGCAAAATTGTGTTAAAATTTGCATAGTGGTGAGACAGGACGGATATGAACGAGGGAGTCCGCCGGGATTTACGATATTGTAATTCTATGGAACAGGAATAAGATACGCAGATAGCGTGAAGCCGGGAGAGCAAAAGTAAAGCGATATTTGGAGGAGACTTTATGGACCAGACTGGAAGAAAGATCACAAAGATCGCCCGTGAGGTTGGAAAGTTCACGGTGCAGACCATGAAGGAAGAGGGGATCGGAACAGCGGAATTCGATTTTATCCATCTCGTGCGCCACAATCCGGGAATCACCCAGACGGAGGTACGGGAGACTCTTAAGATCGATAAGGGCGCTGCGGCGAGGCGGGCGGCAAGCCTGGAGGCAAAAGGGTATCTCGAGAGAAAGCCGAATCCGGCGGATGGAAGAAGCCAGCTGCTTTACGCGACAAAAAAGGCGGAGGCATTAAAGAATTCGAAGGCGAGTATCGAGGCGGTCTTTTATGAGTGGCTGCTGGCGGAGCTGCCGGAGGAGGAGAAAAACGCATTTTGTGAGACGCTCGACAAACTGTACTGGCGGTCGAAGAATGAGCGGAGAGCTGGATTTGTGGATATAGCGGAGTTAGTGGAGAAGCATAAGGAAGAGAATATAGAGGGTGCAGATGAATAAAAAAAGATGTAAAAAATAGAACTGTTTGAAGCTAGGATCTTGAAAGCAGCGGTGATAATAAAGAGAATGAGAAATTCTGGGTCTGGAGCAGAAAAAAGATATTTTTGAAGAAATTGCAGCAAAAATAAAAACAGACACTCCAGAAGAAGCTGCTTCAGAGAGAAATCGGTAACTCGGAAAAGTTTATAAGACTTCAGGAAAGAACAGAAATGGAAAAGAAAAATTTTCGCCCAGATAAGATCATGATGTATTTCCGGGCAGAATGGAAGGTTCTGGCGTTGATCACGGTGTCGGGATTGATCTATAACCTGGGCCTCATGGCGGGGCCATGGTTTGAGGGAAAGATGGCGGGCTGCCTGATGCAGATCCTGACAGGGACGGAGCGTTTTCCGGCGATGCTCCGGCTGGCGCCCGCCTATGTGATCGTGATCGGAACGGTGCAGCTGGCGAGATATATCAAGCGGTTCTATGTGCGCCGGTTCGCCAACAATGTAAACCGGCGGATGAAGCGGATCCTGTACCGGACACTGATACATAAATCCCGTGTGGAGCTGGAAAAAGAGGGCGCCGGAAATGTCATCACGAAGGCGATCTCCGACGTGGATGACTGCGTGGAAGGTATGAGAAAGTTTACCACGGAGATCTTTGATACAGGTGTGGCACTTTTCGGATATGTGTGCATGCTGCTCTATTACGACTGGAGACTGGCGCTCTGTTCCATGATCTTTCCTCCTTTTTCCTATATTATAGCAGAGAAGATGAAACGGATTGTCCAGACAACGGGAGCAGCTTACAAGAAGCAGACCGGAAAGCTCAACGCGGTGACCCTGGATCGGATCACCAACGCCATTACATACCGTGTTTTCGGATGTGAGAAGGAGCGCGGGGAGAACTACGAGGTCCACTTAAAAGAGTATGAACAAGCAGCTGTGAAGGCGAATATCTGGAACGCGGCTCTGCCGCCGGTCTACAAGGTGATCGCCATGGCGGGAACTGTGATGATCCTGTATTTCGGTTCAGAAAATATCCTCGGAATGGGCTGGACGTCATGGGATGTGGCGGCATTTACCACATTCCTGGCATGTTACGCGAAGCTCTCCGATAAGTCCTCGAAGGCGGCGAAGCTCTTCAATGCGGTCCACAAGGCGCAGGTTTCCTGGAAGAGGATCCATCCGTACATGGAGCGGGCGTCTGAGGCTGTGGAGAAAGATGAGATCGCGGCGCAGAATGAAAACTACAATGCTGAAAGCTCCGACAAGGATGTGAAGAATGGACCGGGAGGCAGTGCGGTGCAAAAATCCGGGCAGCAGTCAGAAAAAAACAGCGTCAAAGAAAACGTAGCCGTAGCTGATCATCTCACTTTCGCCTATCCGGGCAGTGACCCGATCTTTAAGGAGATTTCCTTCACTGCGAAACCAGGTCAGATCGTTGGCATCACGGGTCCGGTGGCGTGCGGAAAATCTACACTGGGAAAGAGTTTTCTCTGCGAATATCCGTATGAGGGTCATCTGACTTACGGCGGCAGGGAGCTTTCTTCCTACACGGAAAATGAGCGGAGCCGGATCATCGGGTATCTTGGACATGATCCGGAGCTTCTGGGAGACAGCGTGGAAAACAACGTGCTCTTGGGGGATGATGACAACGTCTGGACATGGCTTAGGGCTGTATGCTTCGACGAAGAGGTCCGGGAGATGGAGGAGAAGGAGAAGACCGTTGTGGGAAACAGTGGCGTCCGTCTCTCGGGAGGGCAGGCGGCGCGTCTTGCGTTGGCGAGAACACTCTGCCATGGAAAGCCGGTGCTGGTTCTGGATGATCCGTTCTCGGCGCTCGACAGAAATACAGAAAAACAGGTATTTGAGCATGTGAAGGAGCTCTCGAAAGACAGGATCGTGTTCCTGATCTCCCACAGACTATACCTGTTCCCGGAGTTCGACCAGGTGATCTGGATGGACCAGAAGATGGGAACATGCAGCAGCCATGAGAGGTTGATGGCGGAAAATCCGCAGTACGCGGAGCTTTACAGGGCGCAGGTTTCGGAGAAAGATGAAAATATTCTGTCAAGTGAGAAAAAAGATCATCCTGACGGCGCACAGAAATATGAGGATATTGAATAGACAACGAAAAGAAGCGGAAATCGCGGGAATCCATCAGGGAGACCGCGTGAAAATTCTGGGGAGAGGAGATGGAAATCATGACTGCAAATAGACGTATCAGCGCGGCATCGATTATCGGAAATACCGTCGTGCGGGAAAAATGGCTTTCCATCGGAATCATTCTGACGGTGACGGGTGCCGTTGTCATTTCCCTGCTTCCGCCTCTCGTTCTCGGAAAGATCATTGACCGGATCGCCGGCGGAAATTTCCCGGGATTTTCCATGGCAGCGGAGTATTTTCTGCTGATCTTTTTGTCGGGGGCGCTGGAGTCCTTGAGAGAAAGTTTCCTGACTGTGTTTGGACAGAAGATGACCCATGCGTTCCGAAGCGAGCTTTCGAAGAAGCTTGTCCGGCTGAGCGCTGACACATTAAATAAGGAAGAGCCGGGTGCTGTGGTATCCAGGTTTGTGGGCGATGTAGATACCGTGGAGGCATTGTTTACCTCCGGAATCATCAGCATGTTCGCGGATGCCTGCAGAGTCATCAGTATCTTTGCGGTGATCTGGTTCCAGAACCGGGGACTTGCGCTGCTTCTTGTTGTATTGATTCCGGTGATCTTTGCGTTCACGAGAATCGTCCAGAAGCAGATGCTGACGGCGCAGTTAGAGAACCGCGCGGCAATGAGCCGTGTCACAAATCATGTTCCGGAGACAATCTGGTGTATCAGAACGATCCATACACTTGGAAAAGAGACGTATATGGAGAAAAGGTATGATGACTATATCGGGGAGAGCTATTCGGCGGTCGAGAAGACGAACTTTTACGACGCTGTTTACTCGCCGTTGATCCTGTTCCTGAATGCGGTGGCGGTGGCGATCATCATGCTGCTTGCGGCATCCGGAAACGCGAAGATCCTGGCATTGTTCGGCATGTCCGTGGGAAAATCTGTCGCAGTCATCAACTATATTTCCCAGGTATTCTCGCCGATCGAGAACCTCGGCATGGAGATCCAGACGATCCAGTCGGCGGTTGCGGGTGTTTACCGGATCAACGAGTTTCTGGCGAAGCCGGAGAGGGAGATGGTAGAAGAGAGAGCATTTGTGGATTCCAGACATACAGTTGGAAAGAATGGCGCTGTACAGGAATTAGAGAATACGCAGGGGAGAGCGGAGAATAGTTCCGGGGACACCAGTGCGGCAAGTATAGATTTAGATGCAGTCAAGGTAAATGATAGCGGAATTTTCGAGAACACAGAACCATGCGTGGAGTTTAAGGATGTCACCTTCGGCTACGACGACCACATCGTTTTAAATGACATGAATTTCGCAATCTATCCGGGCGAGCAGGTAACGCTGACGGGACGTACCGGCGCCGGAAAGAGTACGATCTTTAAGCTGCTTTTGGGACTCTATCGCCCGAATTCCGGTGAGGCTCTGATTGAGGGCGAGGCGGCATATCGGCTCTCTGACAAGGAGAAAAGAAAGAAGTTCGGCTATGTGGAACAGTCCTTTCATATGGTTCCGGGCACGGTCCGCGACCAGATCACACTGTTTGACCCGGCGATCGGGGACGAGGCGGTGCAGGCGGCCGCGAAGCTCGTGGGACTCCATGGGACGATCGTGAGCCTGGATGATGGCTATGACACATTATGTAAACCGGAGATATTCTCCCAGGGTCAGTGGCAGCTCTTATCCATCGCGAGAGCCGTTGCCGGAAAACCTGGGATCCTGCTTCTCGATGAGATCACGGCGAACCTTGACGCGGAGACGGAGGAGATGGTGCTCCGGGCATTAAAGAGCGCGTCGGAAGGACGTACTGTTATCTCGATCTCCCACCGTGTTTACCAGAAGGACGGAACTGGGCGGCTCATTACCGTGTATGGATAGGGATTTTCTGAACTGAAAATCCCGTACAATACAGTTATGGCAGCGGATTTTGCCGATTTGGAATGCGAAGCATCGGCAAAATCGGTTACAGTTCATGTAAGCATGAACTGTAACACCAGATCAGGTATTTAGCGATTGGGAGCTGATTTATATTTACAAATGTTGACAGTGGGAATATAATAAGCCGAAGAAATCCTCGAGATTTTGTTTGACTGGAGGCGAAATCATGTCAATTTTATTTGCGATCGTATTTCTTGTCGTGATCTTTAAGTGCGTTGGTCTTGTGCTTGGCGTATGTGGAAAACTTCTCGGCGCGGTGCTGAGCTTGTTTGGATTTATCTTATCCATCGCTGTCGGAGCAATCGTATTCGGAATTTCCACGGCATTTGCATTGGTGCTGTTATGCATCGCGGCGGGATGGCTGTTGATCAAGCTGATATTTTAAAGATCGTGTGTTCAGAATGGACACAGAAAGTGTGAGACTCCGGGATGGTGATGCCGGCCTGCAAAATCCGTCCCGGAGTCTTGACAAACATGGAAAAATCCATTAAAATCCATCATATATGCATATCAGACAGGCATTGAAGAGGGAAAGTAGATGAATGGCGGCATCCCAGAGAGGAAGCAGACGGTGAGAGCTTCCATGTGCGCGTTGTTGAACCGGCCTCGGAGCTTTGTGCGAGAGATGTGGAAAACGGCAGTGAAAACAGATTGCCGCAGTGAATGACTACATTGCTAAGTACAGCGTAGATCCGGCGTTAACGGATATCAGAGGAGAGTTCCCGTAAAGTGCGGGAGCTAATTTGGGTGGTAACGCCGGCTGTCGGTCCCTTTTGTGGACGACAGCCTTTTTTATGTAACAGGGAATTCCTTGGAATTTCCTGTTACATAAAAAGGTACTAATGTGCCAAGGCACATTCTTTTTCGTTTCCACGGGGAGTGTCCCGGAACGGAACAGGCGTCCTGCATCCTCAGAAATTTTAGATGTATGCAATCCAAGAATTCATATAAAGGAGAAAAGCAATGGCAAGAGAGAAGAAACTTGTGGAATCCATCACTTCTATGGAAGACGATTTCGCGCAGTGGTACACAGACGTTGTAAAAAAAGCAGAATTATGTGATTATGCAAGCGTAAAGGGCTGCATGGTCATCAAACCGGACGGATACGCGATCTGGGAGAACATCCAGCATGAACTGGACAAGCGCTTCAAAAAAGCAGGCGTAAAGAATGTTTACATGCCGTTATTCATCCCGGAGAGCTTACTTGATAAAGAGAAAGACCATGTAGAAGGTTTTGCACCGGAAGTTGCATGGGTAACACAGGGAGGTCTTGAGCCGCTTCAGGAGCGTCTCTGCGTCCGCCCGACATCCGAGACTCTGTTCTGTGATTTCTACCAGAAAGACATCCACTCCTACCGTGACCTTCCGAAGGTATACAACCAGTGGTGTTCCGTAGTAAGATGGGAGAAGACGACAAGACCGTTCCTCCGCTCCAGAGAGTTCTTATGGCAGGAGGGCCACACCGCACATGCGACAGCAGAGGAAGCTCAGGAGAGAACGATCCAGATGTTAAACCTCTATGCAGATTTCTGCGAGGATTTCCTTGCGATCCCGGTCGTTCGCGGACAGAAGACAGATAAAGAAAAATTCGCAGGTGCTGAGGCAACCTATACCATCGAGTCCTTAATGCATGACGGAAAGGCACTCCAGTCCGGAACCAGCCACAACTTCGGCGATGGTTTCGCAAAGGCTTTCGGCATCCAGTATTCCGATAAGGACAATCAGTTAAAATATGTTCACCAGACCTCCTGGGGTATGACGACCCGTATGATCGGTGCCATCATCATGGTACACGGTGACAACGAGGGTCTTGTACTTCCGCCGAACGTAGCTCCGACTCAGGTTGTGATCGTTCCGATCCGCCAGCAGCAGGAGGGCGTCCTTGAGAAGGCAAGGGAGGTTGAAGAGGTTCTCTCCAACTTCCGCGTAAAAGTTGATGATTCCGATAAGAGCCCGGGCTGGAAGTTCTCCGAGTCCGAGATGAGAGGAATCCCGGTCCGTGTAGAGTTAGGACCGAAGGATATCGAGGCAGGTCAGGCTGTATTAGTACGCCGTGATACCCATGAGAAGATCACTGTCGCTTTAAGCGAGATCGCAGAGAAGGTGGATGAGCTCTTAAAGACCATCCAGCACGACATGTACGAGCGCGCGAAAGCACACCGTGACGCCCACACCTACGACGCACACAACATGGAAGAGATGAAGGATATCGCTGACAATAAGCCGGGCTTCATCCGCGCAATGTGGTGCGGCTGCCAGGAATGTGAGGATAAGTTAAAGGAGCAGGTTGGCGTGACCTCCAGATGTATGCCGTTCAAGCAGGAGAAGCTTGCTGAGACCTGCGTATGCTGCGGCAAACCGGCAACCAAGATGGTTTACTGGGGCAAAGCATATTAATGAAGCAATGGAACATCAGGGATCTGACGCTCGGAGGGCTGTTTACAGCCCTCATTGGCGTCGGAGCTTTTCTTAAGATCACGATCCCGGTGCAGCCAGTGCCCATGCACTTTACGCTGCAGTTTTTCTTTGTGCTGCTTGCGGCCCTTTTGCTTGGATCAAAAAGGGCATTTGCCAGCGTGCTGACATATCTGGTGATCGGATTGTGTGGGATCCCGGTCTTTGCCACGGGCGGTGGTCCGGCGTATCTTTTAAAGCCTACATTCGGCTTTTTGATCGGATTTGCGGCGGCGGCCTATGTGACGGGACGTGTATATGAGATCAGGAAAAGTACATCTTTTTCCTGGCTTTTATTTTCTGCATTCTGGGGACTTCTCGCAGACTATGGCTGCGGGATGATCTATTTTTATGTGTGCAGCAATTTTGTCCTTGGCGTAAGCGTCGGATGGAAGGTCGTGTTTGTCAACTGCTTTCTTCTGACGGTCGGTGAGGATTTTATTTTATGTGTTCTGGCGGCAGTTTTGGCGAAACGGCTGATCCCAGTTCTTAAGAATCTGGGGAAATGATTACTAATTTATAAGGAGGAAACCGGACCGGTGAGAATTGAGATGCCCTATGAGGCGGAATGGATCATTGACAATATACGAAGCCATGGATACGAGGCATTTATCGTCGGAGGCTGTGTCCGGGACGCAGTCCTCGGGAGAATTCCGGGGGACTGGGACATTACAACCTCCGCAAAGCCGGAGCAGGTGAAGGAGATCTTCGGGAAAACCGTGGATACAGGCCTTAAGCATGGAACGGTGACGATCATTAAGCATGGAAGCGGCTATGAGGTCACCACATACCGGATCGACGGGGAATATCTGGACGGAAGACATCCGGAGACGGTTGAGTTTACGCCGGATCTCAGGGAAGATCTAAAGCGCCGGGACTTTACGATCAATGCCATGGCATACAGCCATGAGACGGGGATCGTGGATGAGTTTGAGGGCATGGAAGACCTGAAGCGCCGGGTGATCCGGTGCGTCGGCTGTGCGAAGGACCGGTTTACGGAGGACGCGCTGCGGATTCTCAGGGCAGTGCGGTTTGCGGCACAGCTGGACTTCGTGATCGAGGATGAGACGTACAAGGCCATTGCTGAGATCGCGCCGAACCTCGTCCATGTGAGCAAGGAGCGGATCCAGGTGGAACTCACGAAGCTTCTGCTGTCGGATCATCCGGAGAAGATCTGGATGGTGGACGCGACGGGAATTGCAGACTATGTGACATCCGGGTTCCCGGAGGTGTTTGAGAGGGAGCTGGAGAGAGAAAATTCGCATAATGCAGGGGAAAACGAAACTCCGGGGACATCTGGCTGTTTGGTGGACGGGGCTTCCAGAGATGCATTGAAAGAATGCTGGATCGGTCTCGCCGCGCTTCCGGCTGACAAATCCCATCGCTGGGCAGGTTTCCTGCGCCATATGACAGCGGAGCAGGCGGTGAAGATCCTTCGCGGATTAAAGCTTGACAATGATACTATTGGAAACGTAAAGAACATGATCATGGCATTCCAGGCACCGCTTGCGGTCGATAAGGTCGAGATCCGGAGACTTTTAAGCCGGGTGACGGAGTACCAGTTCCTCGGAGCCATGCAGCTAAAGAAGCTGGACGGCGATGAGACAGTTCCGGGGATCCTGCGGCTTTTTGAGGAGATCAAAGAGGCAGGAGACTGTGTGAGCCTGAAGCAGCTGGCGGTCAACGGAGGCGATCTTCTCGCAAAAGGTCTGGAAAAAGGAAAACAGATCGGCGACGGGCTCATGTACCTTTTGAATCTGGTGCTTGAAAAACCAGAATTAAACAAAAAAGATATATTATTAGAGAAAATCAATCAATTTAAAGAGAAATAAAAATGTCAGTAGGGACATCTGCAGAGAATTTTGCAGGTGTCTTTTTGTAATAGGAAATTCCAAGGAATTCCCTATTACAAAAAAGGCACTAACGTGTCGATGATGCGCACTCGCGCGAAAATGTAGGTTGTTGCAAGCGGCCGCGCGAGGCGCGAAAATGTGCCAAGGCGCACTTTTTTTATTTAACGGCGGACAGCCAGAAAGCAGGAAAAATGTACAGGCAGTATTCTGGAAACAGGGGAATAATCCCCCCTTTCATTTCATATCTTGTGCAGAAGGAAATTCCGGCAGCAGGATGAGGGCCGGAATTGTTGTCGATGGAAAAGGTCAGAGCAGGATATGGGGGGATAGAATCGTGATCGACTGGAAGGAAGAGGCGGAGAAGACGTACGGATTTCGGGTGGATGTGCTGCGGAGAGGACGAGGATCCTGGATCCTTGAGACGGATCTGGGACTGCGGCTTTTAAAGGAATATCGTGGAAGTGTGAACCGCCTGGAGTTTGAGGAGGCGGTTTTGCAGTCTTTAGATGGAATGGAGACTCTGAAGGCGGACCAATATGTGAGAAATTCTGAGGGGGAGCTGTTGTCGACGGCGGAGGATGGGACCAGATATATCGTGAAGGAATGGTTCGCGGACCGGGAATGTGACCTGAAGGATGAAAGAGAGGTATTGTCGGCGGTGCGGGCATTGGCGCTTCTGCATCGGCAGTTCCGCATGATCAAACGGCAGGAAACGTGGAATATGAGATCCATGATCTCACTGCCGCTCTTTGAGGCCATGCGCCGCCACAACCGGGAGTTAAAGAAGGCGAGGACATTTATCCGCGGAAAGCGGAAGAAAAATGAATTTGAGCTCCGAGTGATCGGAAATTTTGAAATTTTCGCAGCCCAGGCCGTGGAAGCAGAGCGGGGCATGGAAAAGCTGTATGAGATTCACGGAAAAGAGATCGCAGATGGGTACGCGGTCTGCCATGGGGAGCCGGATTACCACCATATCCTGATCGGAAACGGATACACGGCGGTGACGGAGTTCAACCAGATGCACCTGGGTGTCCAGATGGAGGACCTGTATTATTTCCTCAGGAAGATTATGGAGAAGCATGACTGGAATGAGCGGCTGGGGCGGCAGGTCATGGAGTCCTACGAACGGGTGCTGCCGGTCTCGGAAGTGGAGCGGCAGGTGCTTTATTACCTGTTTTTATATCCGGAAAAGTATTGGAAACAGATCAATTTTTATTACAACGCCAACAAGGCCTGGGTGCCAGCGAAGAGTACGGAGAAGATCAGAAAGCTGGAGGCTCAGCAGGAGGCGAGGGAGAGCTTTATACAGACAGTTATTCAAGGCGTGTAAGGAAAAAGCCAGGAGATCGGAATTACGGATAAAGAGCAAAAGACTTGCGGAACCAGAGGATAGTGTGATAAGATATGGTATAAAAATGCGGCCGTGAGCGGAAAAATAGTACGGTCGGCAGCAAAGGAGGAAGTCCCATGAAATGTCCGTTTTGTGGTGCCCAGGATACAAAGGTCATCGATTCGCGTCCGGCTGATGATAACAGCTCGATCAGACGCCGACGTCAGTGCGAGGAGTGCGGAAAGCGCTTTACGACATATGAGAAATTAGAGACACTGCCGCTTATGATCATCAAGAAAGATGATTCCAGAGAACCGTACAATCGTGCGAAGATCGAAAACGGAATCCTTTTGTCATGTCATAAGCGTCCGGTCTCCTCGGACCAGATCACGAAGATGATTGACGAGATCGAGAAGCAGATCTTCAGCATGGAAGAGCGTGAGATCCCGTCCGTGACCATCGGCGAGCTTGTCATGAAAAAACTCAAGATGGTGGACGAGGTTGCATACGTCCGTTTTGCGTCTGTCTACAGGGAATTTAAGGATGTGAACGCGTTTATGGATGAATTGGCTAAGTTCTTAAATAATAAATAACAGCAAAAGAGGCGGTTTGGCTGTGTACCGGTCTGCAAAAGGGTCAATGAATGACGTTGTTCACCCGGATAAAAACAGGAGCAGGTATGGCTGAAGTGCTGAATTAAGGGTAATATTATGTTTGAAACATTCTATCCGGGGAACTATGTGGACAGCGCATACGAGATCCCGTACGAGAAACTTTATGAGAGAGGATACCGGGGAATCATCTTCGATGTGGACAATACCCTGGTTCCCCACGGGGCACCGGCGGACAAGCAGGCGATCGAGCTCTTTGAGCGGCTCCGCGCCATCGGCTTTTCCACCTGCATCCTTTCCAATAATAAGGAGCCGCGTGTATCACCTTTTGCGGACAAGGTGGGAAGTCCCTATATTTTTAAGGGTGGGAAACCGTCGAGAAAAGGCTACGAGCGGGCTATGGAGCGGATGAAAACGGACCGTGATACCACTTTTTTTGTCGGCGACCAGCTGTTTACGGACGTCTGGGGCGCAAACAGGACAGGCCTCTATTCGATCCTTGTAAAGCCCATCAATCCAAAAGAAGAGATCCAGATTGTCCTGAAACGGTATCTCGAGGCGGTAGTTCTCATGTTTTACAGGAAACGATTGAAAAAAACGGGGCGGACAGCCGGGGATTTTTGCAAAAAATAGTTGAAAACCGTTGGAGAATAGTATAGAATAGGATAGAATCAGCGATAAGCGTGAAATTTGAAATGAAATAATTGGAAACAGTTTTAAGGAGGATTATCATTTATGGTATCAGCAGGTGATTTCAGAAATGGCGTTACACTTGAAATCGATGGACAGGTTGTTCAGATCTTAGAGTTCCAGCACGTAAAACCGGGTAAGGGTGCTGCTTTCGTTAGAACAAAATTAAAAAACGTTATCAACGGCGGTGTAGTTGAGAGAACATTCCGTCCGACCGAGAAATTCCCGGCAGCAAGAATCGACCGCGTAGATATGCAGTATCTGTATGCAGATGGTGACCTTTACAACTTCATGGATGTTAACACATACGAGCAGATCGCATTATCCTCTGACGTTGTTGGTGATGCATTAAAGTTCGTTAAAGAGAACGAGACAGTTAAAGTCTGCTCCTACAACGGCAAGGTATTCTCTGTTGAGGCTCCGTTATTCGTAGAGCTCGAGATCACAGATACAGAGCCGGGCTTCAAGGGCGATACAGCTACAGGCGCAACAAAGCCGGCTACTCTTGAGACAGGCGCTCAGATCAACGTTCCGTTATTCGTTAACCAGGGTGACCGCGTTAAGATCGATACACGTACTGGTGAGTACCTTTCCAGAGCTTAATCCACGCAGTATTATAACCCCAGGAAACCTTATGTTTCCTGGGGTTTTCGTTCCATAAAACGCTGTAAAATACGCACAACTAGTAACGTAATAGTAACAAACTAATAACACTGTGTTCATGAACGCTGCCAGCCCATATCCTGGCGGCTTTTTGTCATTGTTCACGGGTAGGAATTTTCTGAACTGAAAATTCCGTACAATACAGTGGTGGTAGTGGATTTTTCATCTTCTTCACGAAAAATTGCGTAACCGGTTGCCAATTGGGTAAAATTTTCTTATAATGGAAAGCACAGAGAAAGGAAGTGAACACATAATGGAAGGTCGAAGTCATACGATGGAAGCAGACGTACACCCTGAACCGGTGGCAATAGGCATGACAGGGACGATCTGTTATGTGTATTGCCGAATTTAACTGTACAGGAGCTTGTGGACCGGCGCAGGGGAAATGCGGCGGCTGCAGGTGTCTTTGCTTCCATAATCGCGTGAAAAGATCAGCAAAATGCTGAGTGAAAACAACTGATTATGGGGGAAAAGAAAATGCCGAATGATGGAAATGAGACATTTGACATGGAGCATCTTCTGGAACTGGCGAAGGAGAAAAAGTACCGCCTGTTAAAGGAAGAGCTTGTGGAACTGAACGAGGTGGATATCGCGTCGTTCATCGAAGAACTGGATTCCGAGCGTACGGTCATCGTGTTCCGGATGCTGCCGAAGGCGCTGGCGACCGAAGTGTTTGCCGAGCTTCCGGTGGACAAGCAGAGTCACATTATCAACAGCATCACCGATAAAGAGCTTTCCGAGATCGTGGAAGAGCTTTATGTGGATGATGCCGTAGACCTGGTGGAGGAACTTCCGGCAACGGTGGTCCGCCGTGTCCTTCAGAACACGAAGCCGGAGACGAGAAAACTGATCAACCAGTTCTTAAACTATCCGGAAAACACAGCCGGAAGTATCATGACGGCTGAGTACGTCGGATTAAAGAAGACTATGACGGTGGAACAGTGTTTTGCCTATATCCGTCACCACGCGGTGGATTCCGAGACGATCTACACCTGCTATGTGATGGACGAAAAACGGATGCTGGACGGAGTTGTTACGGTGAAGGATCTTCTCCTTCAGCCTTATGAACGTCAGGTGGGCGATATTATGGACACCCACGTCATCAAAGCCCAGACGACCGATGACCAGGAGCAGGTGGCGGACACGATGAACAAGTACGGTCTGCTCTCCATGCCGGTAGTTGACAGTGAGGACCGCCTTGTGGGGATCATCACCGTTGACGATGTCATGGAAGTCATGGAAGAGGAGGCCACCGAGGACTTCGAGAAGATGGCGGCGATGCTGCCGAGTGAAAAGCCCTATTTAAAGACCGGTGTCTTCACGCTGGCGAAAAACAGGATCCCGTGGCTTCTGATCTTAATGCTTTCCAGTACGATCACCGGCGGAATCCTCGTAAAATATGAGAATGCCTTTGCGGCGATCCCGCTTCTTGTAAGCTTTATCCCGATGCTTATGGATACCGGCGGGAACTCCGGAAGCCAGAGCAGCACCATGATCATCCGTGGTATGGCCATCGGCGATGTGGAGCCTTCGGATATCCTGAAGGTCGTGTGGAAGGAAGTACGGGTTGGCGTGATCGTTGGCTTTGTCCTGGCGGTGGTAAACTTTATCCGTCTGATGATCCAGTATCCGGGCAACACGATGATCTGCGTGACTGTCGTGATCAGCCTGTTCTGTACGGTCATCGTTGCGAAGACGATCGGATGCACACTGCCGATCGGGGCAAAGGTCTTAAAGCTTGACCCGGCGATCATGGCGTCACCGATGATCACGACGATCGTGGATGCGGTGAGTCTGATGGTGTACTTTAATCTGGCTTGTCATTTATTAGATATGACGGTATAAAAAGAATGTCTGTCTGCGGAACTATCCGCGGATAAATATATATCAACAGGAGATATGGATTATGGAAAAAATCAGAACAAGATTTGCGCCGAGCCCGACCGGCCGGATGCATGTAGGTAATTTAAGAACAGCTCTTTACACATACCTGATCGCAAAGCATGAAGGCGGAGATTTCATTCTCCGTATTGAGGATACAGACCAGGAGCGCCACGTTGAGGGTGCTGAGGGAATCATCTACCGCACACTGGCAAAGACCGGACTGATCCATGACGAGGGTCCGGATAAGGACGGCGGCTATGGTCCGTATGTCCAGAGTGAGCGCCAGAAAGCCGGAATCTACATGGAGTACGCGAAAAAGCTTGTAGAAAAAGGTGAGGCATATTACTGCTTCTGTACCCAGGAGCGCTTAAATTCATTAAAGAAGACCGTAAACGGTGAGGAGATCATGGTTTACGATAAGCACTGCCTGCATCTTACCAAAGAAGAGGTAGAGGCAAACTTAAAGGCAGGAAAGCCGTTCGTTATCCGCCAGAACAACCCGAAAGAGGGAACTACAACATTCCACGATGAGATCTACGGAGATATCACGGTAGACAACGCAGAGCTCGACGATATGGTCCTTATCAAATCCGACGGATACCCAACCTACAACTTCGCAAACGTTGTGGATGACCATCTGATGAAGATCACACACGTTGTCCGCGGAAACGAGTACCTTTCTTCCTCACCGAAGTACAACCGTCTATACGACGCATTCGGCTGGAAAGTTCCGGTATATGTACACTGCCCAACCATCACAAACGAGGAGCACAAGAAATTAAGCAAGAGAAGCGGACATTCCTCCTTCGAGGATCTTCTTGAGCAGGGCTTCTTAACAGAGGCGATCGTAAACTTCGTTGCCCTTTTAGGATGGTCCCCGACAGACAACCAGGAGTTCTTTACTCTTGAGGAGCTTGTAAAAGCGTTCGACTACCACAATATGAGCAAGTCCCCGGCGGTCTTCGATATGACAAAGCTTCGCTGGATGAACGGCGAGTACATCAAGAAGATGGACGATGAGAAGTTCTTCGAGCTTGCAAAGCCGTACCTTGAGGCTGCGATCAAGAAACCGTTAGACTTAAAGAAGATTGCCGGAATGGTGAAGACGAGAATCGAGACACTGTGCGATATCGCGGATCAGGTCGACTTCTTCGAGGAGATGCCGGAGTACAGCGCGGACATGTATGTTCATAAGAAGATGAAGACAACAAAGGAGAACTCCTTAGAGACATTAAAGGAGGTTCTTCCGATCCTTGAGGCACAGGAGGTCTACAGCAACGACGATCTGTTTGAGACCCTATCCAAATATGTTGCCGATAAGGGCGTAAAGACTGGTTTCGTTATGTGGCCGATCCGCACAGCAGTATCTGGAAAACAGATGACACCGGCAGGCGCTACCGAGATCATGGAGATCATCGGAAAAGAGGAGTCCCTGGCACGTATCAGGAAGGGAATTGAATTGTTGGAGGCTGCTGAGTAATTTGCAAATCGCGTAGCGGTGGACTGAACAGTCGCAAAACCGCAATACGATCATGCGGCGGACCGGACAGAAACAGAAAGAAACCTGACCGGAATGGATAAATATGGATTTTAATAAAGCACAGATGACGGCCTTGGAGCACCGGGATGGACCGATGATGGTCTTAGCGGGTCCGGGGTCCGGAAAGACAACAGTAATTACACACAGAATCAAGAGACTGCTGGAGGCGGGCGTTGACCCCTCCGGCATTCTTGTCATTACGTTCACGAAAGCGGCGGCCGCGGAGATGAAGGAGCGGTTTCTCAGACTGGCGCGGGAGGAAGATGAAAAGCGGAGAAAGGCGGGGAAGAAAGATGATCACCTGCCGAAAAACGGATGGAGTCTGCACAGGCCGGAAAAAAGCCAACAGAGTGCAGCCGAGGCCAGGCAGCGCGCGCAGGGAGCCGGAAATTCTTTGGAAGCCGCGGGCAGCCGTGTGAGTTTCGGAACCTTCCATTCCGTCTTTTACCACATCTTAAAGTGGGCGTACCGCTTTCCCGCCGGAAATGTGATCAGCGGGGAGGAAAAGCGGCAGTATTTTAAAAAGTTTCTCGATGAGTCCGGGATGGAGGTGGAGGACGAGGCGGAGTTTATCTCCTCCATCATCAACGAGATCAGCTACGTGAAGGGCGAGCGCCTGAACTTAAAATATTACTATTCCCAGAACTGCCCGGAAGAGTGGTTCAAGAAGCTCTATGACGGGTACGATGAGATGCTGAAGCAGACTGGAAAGATCGATTTCGACGATATGCTCGTCATGTGCCATGAACTGTTCACGGAACGGAAGGACATCCTGGCTGCCTGGCAGAAAAAATTCAAGTATATTCTTGTGGACGAATTCCAGGACATCAATCTTTTACAGTATCAGGTGGTGCGGATGTTAGCACTGCCGGAAAACAATCTCTTTATCGTCGGGGATGATGACCAGTCCATCTATCGGTTCCGCGGGGCGAAGCCGGAGATCATGCTGGGATTTGAGAAGGACTTTCCGGGGACAGAACGGGTCCTTCTTGGAACAAACTACCGGTCCACAAAGGAGATCGTGGAGACGTCCCTGCGGCTTATCCGTCACAACAAAGTCCGCTTTGAGAAGAAGCTGGAGCCATTCCGGGGATCCGGGCGGCCGGTGGATTTCAGGGTCTTTGACAATCCGGGACATGAGATGGACACGGTGGCCCAGAGTATCCGGGCGTACCATGACGCCGGGTACGCGTGGAACGAGATCGCGGTGCTGTTCCGCACCGGGGCGAACTCCGGACTGATGGCGGAGCGGCTCATGGGATACAATATTCCCTTTCAGCTCCGGGATGTGATCCCAAACCTCTATAGCCACTGGATCGCGAAGGACCTCTTTGCCTACATGGAGATCGCGGCGGGCAGCAGGAAACGGTCGGATTTCTACCGGATCATGAACCGTCCGAACCGGTATTTCAGCAGGGACGCCTTTGATACGCCGACGGTGTCCTTCGACCGGTTAAAGTCCTTTTATCAGGACAGGGACTGGATGGAGGACCGGATATGCGACCTGGAGGCGGATCTCAGGGCGATGTCGAGGCTCAAGCCTGTGGCAGCGGTGAACTATATCCGAAAGGTCATCGGGTATGACGATTATCTCAGGTCCTACGCGGAGTTCCGGAGAATGAAACCGGAGGAACTTTTCGAGACAGCGGACAAGCTGGCGGAGAGTGCGGCAGAGTTTGAGACCTTCGAGGCTTGGAAGGAACATGCGGTGCGGTACGAGGAAGAGTTGAAAAAGCAGAATCTCGAGGAGACCAGGGAAGCGAAAGACCGGGTGACACTGTCCACGATGCACAGCGCGAAGGGGCTGGAATATCCGGTGGTGTTCGTGGTGGATGTGAATGAGGGGATCGTTCCGCACCATAAGGCGGGACTCCCGGCGGATATCGAGGAGGAGCGGCGGCTGTTTTATGTGGCCCTGACCCGCGCAAAGGACCGGCTCCATGTGGCGGCGGTGCGGGAGCGGTACCACAGGAAGACGGATGTTTCGCGGTTTATCGGGGAAACAGGTTTGTAGAGGATTCAGAGAGGAGCCAGAGCCATTGCGGCTTAGGCCGCCGGAAAGGCACCATAGCAGAGAACAGTTCTTTTCTGCTGTGAATGCATGAAGAATGGAGGAGACAAATGGGACTTGTCCATATTTACTGTGGTGACGGAAAAGGAAAGACCAGCGCGGCGATAGGGCTTGCGGTCCGGGCAGCGGGCAGCGGCAGGCGTGTCGTGATCGCGCGGTTTTTAAAGACAGATAACTCCGGGGAAGTGGAGATCTTAAAGAGACTTCCGGAGGTGACACTGATCCCGTGCCGGAAGAACTTTGGCTTTGTCCGGTCTATGGATGAGGAGACGAAAAAAGAGTGCGCGGATTATAACAGAAATCTGTTTTTGGAGGCGGCAGAGCTGGCGAAAACTGCGGATCTCGTGGTCTTTGACGAGATCATGGCGGCGGTGAACTACGGGATGGTACTGGAAAAGGACATCCTGGATTTTCTGGAAAACCGGCCGAAAAAGGGCGAGCCGGATGGACTGGAAATCGTCCTTACGGGGCGGAACCCGTCGGAGTCGCTACTTGGGGCGGCGGACTATGTGTCGGAGATCTGCAAGAGAAAGCATCCGTTTGACAAGGGAATCATGGCACGACGCGGAATAGAATACTGATGTTACTGTGCGTGGGCATGGAGTGCCCGTGTACTGTAACTGGATTTAGGTAATTCTTTCTATTGATTTTATGGATGTTTACTGGTATTCTATAAAAAACAGCGGCCGCAGATAAAACGGCTGTCAATTAACGGCACACGGCCGGAAATGAGAGGAATGTTGAGGTTATGGCAAAGGACAAAAATATGAATCAGGACGCAGCAAACGATGAGGAGATGACTGTCACTCTGACACTGGATGATGGAACAGATTTAGAGTGCGTGGTTCTTACGATCTTCGAGGCGGCAGATAAGGAATATATTGCGCTTCTCCCGTTAGATGGCAATGAGGCTGAGGACGGAGAGGTCTACTTATACCGCTACACAGAGGATGCAGAGGGCAACCCGGATATCCAGAATATCGAGAGCGATGAGGAGTACGAGATCGTTGCGGACGCTTTCGACGAGTTCCTTGATACAGCAGAGTACGATGAGATCGTAAGCGAGGAAGACTTAGACGATTAAGCCGGGAGCAAAATAGTGTTTTCAGACCGGGTCTGTCAACAGTGCAGCGGAAAATGGAGATATGTTTCCGACAGGGAAACTGGTTCGGAGACAAAGATAAAAAGCATAGATGGAGTCAAAAAAATACAACAAAGAAAAAAGCCTGCCAAGGTTAGTTAATCCCTGGCAGGCTTTATTTGACATCTAGGCGGTGTGGTCAAAGATTTCTCCTGAGACCATCCGTGTGATATTCGATATTCATATACTTTACGAGCGGTTCCCCAATGCTCACACATGGATGTGATACTGTAATACTTTTCACCAAGGTGGTCGTAACATACAATACCACCATGTCTATTTGTCTACAAAAACCAATAAACTATTGTAACAATCATAAGGAAGATACCATATAGCCATATTATTATTTCTGTAATAGAAAGAAGTTGCTTAAGGTGTAGACATTTAGGACAGAATACGGAGTAGTGATTTCTCTATTGACATGAGGAGGGCGTATGATAGGCTGCCTTGCCTGTGGCAAACGTCCCTTGGACTGGGGGCCGTTTTGCTGATGCGTCATGCGCCCGAGAGGCTCGTGTCAATAGGGACAGATAATAAAAAACAGAGTATACTCTGTTTTTATTTGCTGCAGGGGATTTTGCATGTAACTGTGGGTACAGAACAGTCATGGATCTATTTCCTGACAGGGAAGGGATATTCAGCTGCGTGATTATATCACAGAAAATGGCGAAGTGTTTGCTTACAATAAGATCATAAACAAAGGTATAACCAAACAAAGCAAGGAGGTATTTTGAATGAGATTAAAGGATAAAGTTGCGATCATTACAGGAGGAAGCCGGGGCATTGGCTATGCTACCGCTGATAAATTTTTGAAGGAAGGAGCTGCCGTTATTGTAACAGCAAGTACGCAGGGATCAGCAGATCGTGCAGTGACAAAGCTGAAAGAAAAATATCCGGATGCCATCGTCGATGGAATCAGTCCCGATCTGGCCAGTCTTGAATCTGTCAGAAAGGCTTTTAAAGAAGTAACCGGAAAATACGGATGCGTGGATATTCTGGTAAATAATGCGGGGATTTCGGAAAGCACCCCGTTTATGGAGTATACAGAGGAGACATATGATAAGGTCATGGATCTGAATGTAAAAGGAGTTTTTACGGCTACCCGTGCAGCAGCAGAATGCATGGTGGCAAGAGGTGAGGGTGTCATTCTTTCCACTTCCTCCATGGTCAGTATTTCCGGACAGCCAAGCGGATTTGCCTATCCGGCATCAAAATTTGCAGTAAACGGCTTCACGATATCTTTGGCAAGAGAGCTGGGACCTAAAGGTATTCGTGTGAATGCAGTTGCTCCCGGTATCACCGAAACGGATATGATGAAGGCTGTGCCAAGGGAGGTCATTGAACCCATGATTGAAAGAATCCCGCTTCGTCGTCTGGGACAGCCGGAAGATATTGCCAATGCATTTGTATTTCTTGCTTCCGATGAAGCAAGCTATATCACCGGCGTGATACTGAGTGTGGATGGCATGGCAAGAAGTTAAGACAATGTAAGAATGGTGATGTCATCACCGAATATAAATGGATTTCAGGCTATCATAGAGTCATCAAAACAAAAGACAAAGGAGGAATGTAACATGTCTGCGATCAATATCAGTACCAATAATTTTCAGAAAGAAGTAATGAATTCCGATAAACCCGTCCTGCTGGATTTCTGGGCGCCCTGGTGCGGACCCTGCCGTATGGTAGTTCCGATCATAGAGGAGATTGCAGAGGAACGGTCTGATATCAAAGTGGGTAAGATCAATGTGGATGAGCAGCCGGAGCTTGCTGACAGGCTGCGGAAGGACATGATTTGAGTAGAGCACTTAGCGAGGTTATTTCGAGCTTAGTGCGAACCATACAAGTTCACTTGGCAAACCGAAGGTGAGTCTAGTGAAGCTTGTTCAGGAGTGGGCAGGCTCCTTTTGCGAAGTAAAACTTCAGCTTACAGAGCAATCACGAGCTTAAACCAGCCGCCTTCTGTGGAAAAATTATAAAAGGCATTATGCTTTTCACAGAAAGCCATGATGGAGCGTGTACCAGTTCCGTGACCTGTTCTGGTTGAGGTTGGGAGTCCGTTTCTTCCAAAGGTGATCTGTCCTTTATAGGGGTTTGCAATCTCAAACATAAAGGCAGGCCTGCAGATACAGCGGATAATAATTTTTCTCTCATTTTCAGGAAGCTCTGTACATGCTTTGGTGGCATTTTCCAGGGCATTGGCAAAACAGATGGAAAGCTCGGCGGAATCAATAGGGAGGCTTTCCGGAATCGCAAGATGGTGCTCTATGGTAATGCCAAAATTCCGGGCCCGCTCAAGATAAGCAGTGAGAGTAGCATTTAATATGGGATCACTGCAGTAGTGAGTGGGAGTGCTAATCCGGTTCAGCTCAGTTGATTCGGATATAAGATCAAGGATGGCCTTAGAATTTCCTTCTTTAGCAAGAGCCGCGATACCGGACAGCATCTTGTGAGTATCCTGCCAGATGAGCGTTACTTCTTTGGCGTTCCGTTTCGTATCATCAACATGTTTTTTAATGCCCTGTATCTGGATTTCCAGAATCTCACGGTTCTGTTCATCCATCTGATACTGATACTGTGTCCGCAGATATTGGAAAACAGCATAATAAATGATGGCGATGACAGCACCTGAGAGGTAGAACAGAAGTGGAAAAGCCGGGTTTTGTGTGTAATGGACCGGATAGAGTGCAAGCGTCATCACAAAGAGGAAAAAGGCGATAGGGATCAATGCGAGAATTCCAAAGCCCCGGGTGTTCATCCCGGTTATATCCGGAAAAGCTCTTCTCAGAACAAAAAATTCCAAGACAATCGCAGCAAGATAGGCAGACAGAAGAAGTATTGCATTTGACAGCAGCGTGCCTTTAAACAGTGTGTTGAGCAGTGTTACACTGATCAGAAGGTAGAGTGAGAGCAGGAGCTGAGACAGGCATTTGAAGACATGCCTTGAGACGGTGGTGTCTGCAGTCATATAGATCATGATCACACCCGGCAGAGAAATAGTAAGGATAACGCTTCTGAGAAAAGACAGAAATCCCCAAAAATGCATGAAAAAAAAGGTGAACACAATTGCATAAATGGCATATCCGCCTAAAAAAAGCAGATTCCTTTTATAGTTTTTTCTCATCGGAGATGTGGCAACTACCATGCCGAGCGTGCCAAATATAGCGACAAAGATACGGTAGATCTGGTAAGCCGTATTATCATCAAAAATCATAGTATTCCTCCATTTTGAACATTATCATAATGTGACCATAATCTTAAACCAGCCGTTTTCAGTCGTAAAGGTGTAAAAGGCATCATATTTTTTGCAGAATGCCACGATAGAACGGATATGGGCTTCCATACCGCCCTCCGGTAAATGTGGAAGACCATTTCTGTCAAAGGTTATCCTGTCCGGCTGAGGATTCTCAATCTCAAACATCAGCTTAGGTTTCCCAATGCATTTAAAAATAATTTTTCGTTTCTCCTTTGGCAGCTTTTCACAGCATTCGATGGCATTTCCAAGCACATTGGCAAAGCAGATGGCAAGTCCGGCAGAGTCAACCGGAAGAATATCTGGGATAGTGACGGAGATTTGAAGCAGGATACCGGATTCCTCTGCGGATTTAAAATAAGAATAAAGTGTTGCATTCAAAAGGGCATCTGTGCAGTAATGGAAGGCTTCAGGCATATCAGGCTTCTGGTAGGCGTTGTCGGTAAAGTCAAGGATCGCCTGCATATCTCCGCTCTCAGCAAGAGATGCGATTGTGGAAAGTATGTGCCGGGTGTCGTGCCGGATGATTTTTGTCTGCGTTGCAAGCTTTTCCATGTCGGCAGCCTCTCTTTGTATATTTTGTACCTGCAGCTCAAGAATTTTTCTGTTCTGATCTATTTCCTGCCTGTGATACTGCATAGAAAGAAATACGCCGATCGCAGTGTAAAGAATGACGATGACGGCACCGAGCAGATAGATCATTACGACACTTGTGGGACGTTTAGTATAATGCTCCGGATAAAAAGCAAGTGCTACGGCAAGGAGGATCAGAGCACAGGGAATCAGGGAAAGGATTCCCCAGCCTTTCCTGATCTCTGTGATAAAATCCAGATAGATGCGGCGGATGAAATGAAAATCAAACAGGATGACAAGCAGATAGGCGAGCAGACGCATCAGGATATCTGAGAGCTCCGTTCCGTGCAGCGCAGTATTTATGAGTGTGATGGTGCCTGCGATATATAAAGAAACAAGTATGTGTGTTGCACGGATGAATACAAGCCGTGGAAATGGCTCGTCAGACATATTATGCAGCAGAAGGATGGCGGGACAGGATATTGTCAGGAGAAATACCCGCAGCAAATGCTGGTAGCTGAAAAAACAGATGATCGCATAGGATGAAATTATGACATAAATGAAGTAGGAAGCAAAAATGATGATACTTATGGGCTTCTCCTTCACATAGCGGAACTTCGTGGTGGAGCCCATCATGCCTAAGGTACCTGTGAAGGTGATCATAACTTTTAAGATCAAAAAAATAATATTTTCCTCAAAAAGCATAGTATCTGCCTCCATTCAGCCAAAAGTCCGCCCACTCCTTCTTGACTGTTTCGTACATACGGCGGGGAACCGGAACACGAAGCTCCCCGGTCAGCAGCAGATCTGATCTTGTAACCTCTGTGACATGGAATAAATTGACGACAAAGGAGGAACCTACCAGAAGCATTCGTTTGTGCGAAAGCAGCTCAGACACAGCATTTTGGAAAGAACAGTTGAAGCTGGTGCTGTGTATCACAGTATTATCTGTCAGATGATAATCGATATGTTTATCTATGCGCTCTGCATACCGTATGTCGGCGATGGGGATCATACGGATACTGTCCGTGGTCTTTATGGCAACGGTCTTTTGCATGATCTGTGAAAAAGAGCGGTAAGCCTTGTCAAGGCTTTGGAAAAATAGTTCGCTCTCGACAGGCTTTAACAGATAATCAAAGGCATCTACCCGGTAAGAATCAAGCGCAAAGTCGGGGGAGGTGGTGAGGTAGATCAGGAATCCCGTATCATCACGCGTTCTCAGGGCAGCACCAAGCTCAATACCATTCATTTCCGGCATAATACAGTCCAGGATATAGAGGTCAAAGCAACCATGTTCATCTACATGGTTGATAAGCTCTTTTCCTGATGCAAAAGAAGATAAGGAAAGAGTCCGGTCAGAATGTAGCTGTTTATATTGTCTGATAAGCTCCCTGACCGTTTCATGGTTCGTTATTTCATCATCACATAAAGCAATCTGCAAGGCTTGCTCCCCCTCCCGGTTTATTTTCTGAATAGTTACCAGTATATATAAAAGCTTGTAAAACGCCTGTTCCGGACGCATGAAACAGGCGTGGTCATTATCTGCGATTACATCTATAGTGTAGCAAAGAAGGCAGGAAGAGTCAACGAAACGGGGGGTGACCAAATCCGAACAAAAAGCTGCCAAATCCGCAATGATGACCATAACAAAAAGTAATTCCGATATACTTTAGCTGAAAAGACAGAAAAAGCTTTTAGAAGATAAAATGGGAAGGAGAGCATTATGAAGATACATAAGCTTAAGGCCGGAGAAAAAGCTACTCGTATCACAGCACTGGTTCTGACAGCAGCACTGATATTTACAAGCATTGATCTTGCCGTGTTTGCAGCTGCCAATGAAGGAATAAAAACACAGGAAGTGATCACGGGCTTTGGAGAGTTGGATGAATCGGTCGCAGTGCAGCTTTTGCCGGTCGGTGCACAGGAAAGTGAAATCGTATTTCCTGATACCCTTACTGTAATGTTGGAAACAAACAGTGTGGAGGAGTCCACCGGGGATGTAACGCAGGAGACAGAAGCTTCTGCGAAAGAGAACACAGAAGCTGAAGAAATCCAGACACCGGAGAAAGATACAGAGCATGGGGGAAGCACAGCTTCAGGAGAAAGCACAGACACCGGAGAAAGTATGGACTCGGGAGAAAGCACAGACACCGGGGAAAGTATAGCTTCGAAAGAAAGCACAGACACCGGGGAAAGCACAGCTTCAGGAGAAAGGACAGACACCGGGGAAAGTATAGCTTCAGGAGAAAGGACAGACACCGGGGAAAGTATAGATTCAGGAGAAAGCACAGACACCGGGGAAAGTATAGATTCAGGAGAAAGCACAGACACCGGGGAAAGTATAGCTTCGAAAGAAAACGCAGGAACGGAAGAAGATGCGGCAGAGGAAGAGAAACCGGCAGAGGAAGAACAACCGACAGAGGAAGAACAACCGACAGAGGAAGAACAACCGACAGAGGAAGAACAACCGACAGAGGAAGAACAACCGACAGAGGAAGAGAAACCGACAGAGGAAGAACAACCGACAGAGGAAGAACAACCGGCAGAGGAAGAACAACCGACAGAGGAAGAAACGCTCCCCCCTGTAAAAAGAACGCAGGAGACTTCCATTCATGTGACATGGGAAAACAACACAGAGGACAGCTTTGACTCTTCCGCATTGGGAAATCATTATGTTTATATTCCGGTTATTCCGGAAGAATACAGGCTGGCGGATGGTGTCAGCCTTCCGCAGATCAGTGTGACAATTGCAGCTAAGGGAGGACAGGGGCTTGCAGAACTGCTTGCATTGTTAGAGAAGCTGCCGGATCCCCTTACCTATCTCTCCACAGGCGTAGAAAATAAGGAGATAATTGATCCGGAGCAGCTTACCGAGGCGCGGGAGAAGCTGGATGCATGGCTTGCAGAAAATAAAACAGAGGATACAGAGAATAAAGAAACATTTTCCGGGGAAGAGGAGGAGCGTCTTACGGAGCTTATCAAGCGTCTGGAGGGCCTTGAGCATATACGTGATACGGAGACGGACTGCATAGATCTCAAATGTCCGTATCATTATCCGGAGCTGATACAGCAGCGGATGGCGGAGGATGAGCTGCCGGAGCTTCTGACACTGGAGGATCTGGTGGAGGACTATGGAGTAGAGCCGCCGGAAGAGAATGCCTTGCCTGCTGCTGCCTGGGATATAGACCTGCCCTTGCGGGCACCTGCCAAGGCACCGGCTCTTACACCACATCCACAGACACTGATGGTTACGACAGATAATGAGAACAACAGTCATACGGGAAAGGCAGATGGCGACATTGATGTAAGTATGGGTGTTTCAGACAAAAAACATCCCATCGAGCTGGCTTTTACTCTGGACGAGCTTCCGACCCAGAGTGCCTATCTGGCGGTGAAGGCTTATGATGTGGATGAGGATTACGGTGAGACAGATTACGTGTACCTCAATGATGACATATATCTGCCGATGGATCAGACCAATCAATCTGGTAAAAATTATAATAAAGAGACAATCGGGTATCTGTCAGGCACGGACAATACGTGGAATACGACTATATTGGAGATACCCCTTGAAAAATTAAAAAAGGGAAAAAATGTCATATCTGTAACGGTGGCACCGCCGGGCTGGATTGTAAGAATAGACTGGATGCAGCTTGTGCTGGACGGTGGTGCAGCAGATCCTGACATTGAAAAATTTTCCCTGGAGCTTCAGGACACATCCACAAAAGGTAAAACGGTTACCGTACAGTCTCTTGTGACAATCCGGCAGAAAGGAAAGAAAGAATATGCGACAGAGTATACACTGACACAGACAGAGACAGGCAATGCGCTGGATGCCTGTTTTGGTAAGGCAAAGTCACAGGAGCAGATTGCTTTGAGCATGCCCCTGAACTCGCCTGGCGGTGTATACAAAATCACCGGAATTCTCAAGGATCCTGAGACAGAAGAAATCAAGGCAACAGACAGCTTCAGCTTTTATTTTAATCAGGGTGTAGGTCTTGGCCCGAAGGTCAGTCATACGCTGTCACCGGACACACTCACCAATCGTGATGTGACGATAACGGTAAAGGCTGAGGATATGCCGAAGCTGGGAATCACGGATGTAAAGGTTGCAGCTGGAGCAACGAAGACAGCGACAGTAAACAAAAAATACACCTTTACGATAACCTATAAGTTAAAAGGCAGTGATAAGTCCCTCTCTTATCCGGTATGGGTGGACAATATCGACAAGATGGCACCGGTGCTCACCTATACGCCGGTCATTGTGGTGGAGGAAGAGCAGCAGGAGACGGTGGAGAAGCTGTTTGGTGAGTCACTCTCTGTAGCGGATAACCACAGGCTTGCCGAGAAGCCTTTGACTTATACCATACCAAAGGATATCGCAGCTCTTCCAGGGAAAAAGACAATCAAGGTAACAGCATCCGATGACGCAGGAAATACGACCACTAAGGATTGTGTAATCACGGTGACTGCAAAGCCATTGGAACTAAAGCTTGGCACACTTACCGCAGCTGCAGGAAGCAAGGACAGCTTCAATCTGAAAGCGGTTCTGGCACATACCGGTGGGGATACAATCAAGGAAACCGGCTTTGTATGGGGCGTGATGCCTGCTCCAACGGTGGAGTTTCATAACGGAAGTATCAAAACCGCACAGGTCATTACAACAAAAAATGGAAATCTGACTGCAAAAGCTACAGGTCTGAATGCTGGCGTGGAATACTATGCGCGGGCGTATGCGAAGGTTACGGCTGACGGCAAAGAGAAGGTGTATTACAGTGAAGCGGGAAAATTCGGCTTCGGGATTCCGCAGTATGGTACATTCTCTGTGAGCAGTGTATCAGGTAGTAATGGCAAAGCAACCTTTACAATCACAAGAAGTAATGGAACGGATAAATATCAGGTGGTATATTACCGCACGGTAAATGGCTCAGCGGTGGGTGGCACGCATTTTACCCATACGGAGGGGGCTGTCTTCTTTGCGGAGGGAGAAACGTCAAAGACCGTGACAGTGACGGAGCTTGGCGTGACAGAGCCTTATCAGAGTAAGGCGGGAACAAAGTATTCCAATGCCGACAGAACGTATTCGCTGGAACTCTACCGTGTGGGGGTGGGCGGCGGAACGATTGACCAGGCGCACCGCTCGATGCTGCGGACAATGCCGAAAGACAACAGCTATACCGTGGACCGGTCGGTTTACACAACAGAAAAAACGATCACGGATTTCCCTGAGACGACCGGGAAAAACGGAAAACGGATTGCAGATACAAACCAAAATCAGGGTGGAAAAAGAACCAATGTGAGTTTTCTTAAAAACCGCTACAACGATACAAACTATAATACCAGCAGTTCTTTTTCCGGCTATTATACGGATGCACGGCAACAGGAGTATCTAAGATCCACAGCCGGCGGATGGTATTACCGGTATGTGCTGAGGGCATATGAAGACATTGACGGCTATGAACACGCCTATCTGGGAACCGAACCATTAGAAAATATAAATTATGGTATAAATAGTGAAAGTGCAGCTGTCACAGGAGTAAAAGGGCAGCTCTGGGCATGTAATTTTCTGCAGCCAGCAAAAGGTAATGCCGGAACCTATTCTTTTCCTGATAAAAGAACGGGTGGAGGGGAAGGATCATATTATCCCAAAAACAGCCACGGTACGGCGTATATTTACAATGATAAAATCTGGGTGAAGCTTGGAGTGGATCAGACCTGCTACGCTTATTTTGGTGCGACCGGTGCGGATAGCGATGTATGGTATGTGGACGGTCTGCAAAGCTTTGTGATGGTCAATGACGAGAAGGAGCCGGCGCTCCTTGGGGTTGCACCGATGGCAAAAGGCACCTATCTTCCGGGAGATCCGATCACGGTAGCACTCGTCTTTGATGAGATTGTCGACAGTCAGAATAGCAGCTTAAGCAGCAGCCTTACGATTTCTACGAATGTGGGAACTCTGTCCTATGCCGGTGGTGCGGACACGAATGTGCTCTATTTTACAGGGAAAGTATCCTCCGCTGTCAGCTTAAATAGTACTGACGCACTCAAGGTCAACAGCATCAGTAGTATTGGCAGCATTAAGGATATGTGCAATCTATCCGGTACGAGCCAGACCTTTACAGGAGGCAATACCAATATCAATGTGGATGCCACGAAACCGGTACTGACCGTCAGGGCGGATACCAGTGGCAGTCTGCCTCGTCATAAGGCAACGATCACAGCCACAGGAGCAGCCTCCATTCAGTATGCATGGACGAAGGATACTAAACTGCCAGGCTATGGCTGGCAGACCACTACAAGTGGTACGCAGCTCACAGAGAGCAGAGGAACCGCAGGACAGACACAGACCTGGTATCTGCATGTGCTTGCGACTGCAGCATCGGGGGCATCGACACATGAGTGTCTGGCATTTTCCTTTATGAATCCAGCAATCACGGATGTGTCAGTGAGGGCTGGCAGCGCAGCAGCTTCAGCGGATGCAGCCGATGTGTGGAAGCCAGGCAAATATATCGTGGTGCAGTATGCAGGCGCCCAAAGCATAGGGACTAAGCTTACCTTTGACGGACCAAAGAAGGAAGTGAAAAGTATTACATCCTCCAGTGGTTCAGCCAATCTGTATGTCACGGAAAATGGAAGCTATACCGTCACGCTGGCGGATACCTATGGAAATGTGATATCAAAAATTATTGAGGTTAAAAAAATAGATAGTAAAAAACCGACCGTGACGCTTCGCAGCGGCAGCAGTACCGGAGCGGACACGGTATACAATGAGCTGACCATTGCCGTACTGCCGGAGGACACCGGTGGCAGTGGTCTGGCAAAGGTGGAGTATGCATGGACAAATACGGCAGGGACACCTTCTGCATGGACGCCACTGTCTGCGGCTGCAAATGGCAGCTATCAGGCGGAGTATGCCGCAACAGAGACATCAAAGACCGCAAAGTATCTTCATGTAAGGGTGACAGACAATGCAGGCAATGTATCGGAAACCGTGAAGTCGGGACCTTATTATGTGATAAAGAAAGCAGTGGGAGCAGCCCTTCCTTCTATTACAGTAACGGGAAATCCGTCTTCGTGGACAAAAAGTGCCACACTTACATGGAAAGCTGCACCGGGAAGCGGCACAGGTGCGGGAGCACTTGCGTTTGTCTACACGCCGAAGGGTATCGTGACGGAGAATATGACCGGCGGAAGCTGTACTGTGACGAAAAATGGTGTCTATGAATTTATGGTAACGGATAAATTCGGGAACTCTGCGGCAACAGAGGTGCTTGTGACCAGAATCGACAATGAGGCACCGAAACTGGAAGCTCTTACAGCTGCAGGCAGCAAGCCGGGAACAATACGGCTGACAGGTGTTACAGATGACCATACGGCTGTTTATGATAAGAAGGGAAGCATTACAGGATATAGTGGCAGCGGCATCAAGACCAGAGAGTACAGGATGCATGGAGATAGCAGATGGACAACCTTCACCGGAGACAGCTTGACCGTAACGAAAAACGGAAGCTATGTGGTAAGGCTTACGGACAATGCGGGAAATGTCAGTGAAGAATACCGTGTGGAAATCACAGGTATGGATACGACCGCACCAACAGTCAGCTGTACAGTCAATGGAACACTTAATGGAACAAGTGGATGGTATCCGTATTCCGATGTTTCAGTAAAGCTTACCTTTACGGATAAGGTAGGGGCTGAGGGAGGCACACCCAGCGGCGTTCAAAGTGCAGCGTATCAATGGGTGACAGATACTTCCCAGAAACCGGTCACAGGAATGGTCAATCTTGACGCAGCTGCGGTTGCAGCGGGTGAGTATACGATTTCTTTGTCAGACTATTATGGAACCTGTTATTTATATTATAAGGTGACAGACCAGAAGGGAAATGTAAGGGATGGTTTTTCCAAGCAGATAAAAAAGGATGATGTCCATCGTCTGGGATTTACCGGGCCAGACAAGGCACAGCCCTTGTCTGCAGGACTGCCGATGAATGTTTCTCTTACCTATGGACCATCAGGAGGAAAGCTCACCGGAACGGTACAGACGGAGATATTGGCAGAGTTAGAGGCCTATCAGGGAATCTACCATTTCTCAGAGCTGAAAAAGACACAACCGGTCTATACGGTAAAAAGCACCGGCACAAAGCAGATTCAATATTATAAGAAGGCATACAGTGACAGCACCGCCTGTGAGCAAAAGACCTTTTATGTCAGACAGATTACCTTTAACAGTCAGGGCGGAAGCAGCGTGGAGCCGCAGCTGATATGGACGACCTACAATGGTCTTATTCCGGGGGCGGCTGTGCAGTGTGCGGTCACGGAGCCGCAGGAACCTGTCCGTGAGGGCTACACCTTCGGAGGATGGTATAGGGATGCGGAATGTACAGACAGCCGGAAATTTAATTTTGATACCCAATCGCAGCTTATGACAGACACAACACTTTTTGCAAAGTGGATGCCGAATTCCTATCGTGTGAATTATAAGCTGTCCCTGCCGGATGGCAGCGTTTATGAGCCGGAAGACAGTTATAAAACCTATGTCCATGGACAGGAGCTGGCTATGCCGGTTCCATCACAGGAAGGATATGAGTTCTGTGGATGGTATGACAATGCCGGTTATACAGGAACAGCTTATACAAAGATCGGGGCAGCGGAATGTGGAGACAAAATCTGCTATGGTTATTTTAAGGATGTACAAAAGCCAGAGCTTGCCGCGGCAGTAGAGAGTAATGTCAGCCCGAATACAAAGGGCTGGTATAGTACGGATCAGATCCGCATTGTTCTGTCATATTCCGATAACAAGGGAGTCAAAAGCCTGTATGGTAAGGTGGATGATGGTGAGTATGAAGAGATTAATGGTGTTATTACAGGAGGGGGGACAACCCTAACAAAGGATTATGCCTGTGTCGAGGGATGGCACACCTATACCTTCAAGGCAGTGGATGCAGCAGGAAATGAAACGGTGACAGAAGCACTGACCGTAAAGCTTGATACGATAAAGCCGGTGATGGGTGAAGCAGTCTTCAATGAGGGATATAAAAATCTCTGGAACTGGCTGATCCGAAAAGACAGTCTTGAAATTACGGTACCTGTCGAAGAGGCGGGAAGTGGAATAGAGAGCGTAGATTACGAGCTGATACCGGAAGATGGCAGTACTACAGCAGGCCGGACATCGGTAAAAAAGGCTTCAGGAGAGAACAGTGCCGGTTATACGGCGGTAATCTATGTCAACCCGGACTTTAAGGGAAAAATCAAGATCACTGCAAAGGATCATGCAGGAAATGTTTCAGATACGAAGATGATAGGAACGGATGGCAGTGGCATCCATGGTATTATCGTGGAGGATCATGCACCGGAGATCACATTTTCGGTAAATGGCAGTGAAAGTCCGGCAGAAGAATATGAGAAAGCCCCGACAGTCGATGTGACGGTAAAGGATGATAAGGAGAATGTTCTTTCCGCAGGACTGGCTTCGGTAGCTTATCAGGTTGGAAACAGTGCAGAACATGTATTACAGGAGGATTTTACCACAGGCATTAGAACAGAGGTCAAATTCAGCATACCCAAAGAGAAGCTTCCGGCAGCCGGTGCGGACATTACCGTGAAAGCTGTGGATAATGCCGGAAACCGGGCAGAAAAGAAAATCACGGTAAGGATACATACTCACAGAGCAGTTCTGGTGAAGGCTGTAGAGCCAACCTGTCTTGCAGAGGGAAACATAGCCTATTATGTCTGTGCCTGTGGAAGACGGTATGCAGACAGCAGTTGTACGACAGAAATCACATCGCAGGATGTGGTACTGCCGGCAAAAGGCCATACAGAAGCCATAGATCCGGCCAAAGAAGCTACCTGTACGCAGACAGGACGAACACAAGGCAGTCATTGCAGTGTCTGTGGGGTGGTGATCAAGGCTCAGACAGTGACACCAGCGCTGGGACATCATTATAGTGGGGATTATGCTTACGATGCAGACGGACATTGGAGAGTATGCAGCCGATGTGCTGCATTGGAGGAAAAGCATAGCCATGCATATGACGATGATAAGGATGCCATCTGCAATGTCTGTGGCTTTGAACGGACGATAAAGAATCCGGAACCGGAGAAACCGGGAGGTGGTGGAACAGAAAAACCATTACCAACAGTACAGCCGGAAAAACCGGAAAATACCCCGGAGAACAAACCGGAAAATACTCCGGAAAACAAGCCGGAGAACAAACCGGAGAACACTCCGGAGAACAAACCAGAGAACAAACCGGAAAACAAGCCGGAAAACAAACCGGGGAACACTCTGGAGAACAAACCGGAGAACAAGCCGGAAAACAAACCGGGGGACAAGCCGGAAAATACTCCGGAAAACAAGCCGGAGAACAAACCGGAAAACAAACCGGAGAACAAGCCGGATGAACAACCGGGCATAAGAGATGGCGTAGATGTACCGGAGATGACAGAGGATGGCAAGGCAAACACATCGGGTGAAGCTGTGCCAACGGGAAATGTGCAAGGCATGGCGGACGCAAGTACGGCCTTGGATTATGGAGATGGTACAGTCATTGTAACGGTTGTCTGTGAGGAACAGGAGTATACGGCAGGAGTGTCTGATACTGCTGCGGTGGTGAATGCAGTACTGACACCGGCACAGCTAAAAAGTGTAGCTGCTGGAGAAAACATAGAAATCCGGGTAGAGGTGAAGGATATTTCCGGCAATGTACCAAGGAAGGATAAGAGTGTGATTGAGAACGGTATAAAAGAGTACCGTAAGGAGATACCTGATCTGACACTTGGAATGTATGTCGATATCTCTCTGTTCGTTAAAATAGGAGAAGCTGACTGGAATGCCGTTACAGGAACGGTAGAACCGGTCGAGGTAGTGATCGGTATTCCGCAGAAGATGCAAAGCATTGACAGGGAGTTTTTCATTATCCGTTCCCACGAAGGGGAATATACCCTTTTAACGGATATGGATGATGCACCGGATACAGTAACGATCCATACAGACAGATTCTCTGCTTATGCCATTGCGTACAAGCAGGTGAGCCGGACACCACAAGCCGGTAAATGCAGTCTATGCCACATTTGTCCGACTTTCCTTGGCATCTGTTATTTTGTGTGGCTGATACTTATTATGGCAGTGCTTTTGATTGTCTTTAGAGTGATACGAAGAAACAGAAATGTGAGAGAAAACCAGAAGCCGTAATAGAAAATGGATTGTGGAAGTATACATTGGTTGTATGTGTAGTGCTGCAATAAAGTAGAAAATAAGTGACTTTATTGCAGCACATTTGATGATATCCTATGTCCGGAAACAGGAATCAACCTTGGAAACGATATCAGCGTCAAGCCAGCTCTTGTCTGCCATATCTTTTAGAATTCCACAGGCTTTTTCATGGGACATGCCCTGTTTATAAGGACGGCTCTCAGTTAAAGCCTGAGAAATATCTACACATGCCATCATGCGCTCCTGGGTGTTCAGGTCGGCAGCCGTTTTGCCGAAGGGATAACCGGTGCCGTCTAACCGTTCATGATGAAAAGCCGCCCAGTCCCGCAGCTCTTCGAAACCATCAATTATATATTGTGTCAGGGCATTGTCGTGTAATAGGGCACAGACCGCCAGATCCTGCAGCTCTTTGCCCTGAATGCCCATCTGCTCTGCAACGCAGACACTCATATATGCAACACGCTTGGCATGCTCACTGGTTACGTGAACCAGCTCTGCTTCCACACAGTCCAGTGCATAAGAGCATGCCGAAATCAATCCTAAAGCATCCAGTTCCATAAGGTGTTCCTCCTTATGATAAATCCATTTTACTCCAAAACCGGTGGAATGCAAGCAGAAAAGTGTGAGCAGGTGAAGATGGTCTTGACTATTGTCTGCGGTATTTATCTAATCATCGTAGAATCCCTGAAAGGGCTTAAAAGTGAAATTACTATTGAAAAAAAGAGCTTGTTGTGGTACACTCTATAA
The DNA here is from genome assembly GCF_018785465.1 of Clostridium sp. MCC328. NCBI lineage: Bacteria > Bacillati > Bacillota > Clostridia > Eubacteriales > Clostridiaceae > Clostridium > Clostridium sp. MCC328. Next base: position 27,800 of record NZ_WQPW01000121.1, on the reverse strand, counting down.
GTTGTATTGGGCTCATTTTTTCAGAAAGGAGCTCAATATGGGAAAAGATTTAAAAGGTAGGGAGCTAGGCACTGGCCTTGCTCAAAGAAAAGATGGTCGGTATACCGCTCGCTTTGTTACCCGAACGGGGTATAGAAAGCAATCTTACTTTGACACGCTTACGCAAGCACGTAACTGGCTACAAGACGCGCAATATAATGACAAGCGCAAAAGCATTGTAGCACCGTTCGATATGGTTGCAAAAGATATCGTAAGTAGCAATGCTGAATTGGCTGCATGAAATGATATGACGGTGGATGGGTTCTTTGAGTTTTGGATGAATCATCTTATTCCTGATTTACGTAGCAACACAAAGCGAAATTATCGGGATCGTTACATCCATAATATTCAGCCTGTCGTTGGAAAGTTGAAAGTTGGAGATGTGCGTCCTTTTCATTGCAAAAAGGTTTTGCTTGATATGGAAGAGGATTATTCACCTTCTACTGTCGTTCAAACGTATATTGCGATGGGAACTTTGTTTAAGGCGGCGCGTGAAAATGGTGTAATTAATAAGCATCCTATGGATGGTGTGAAATGCCCAACAGCGCGCAAGAGTATGTCGGATATCAAGGTTCTTACTGTTGAGGAACAGACCAAGCTTTTAGAAGTGGTAAAGAGGTCTCATAATTATGACCAATATGTTTTGCTTCTGCAGACAGGTTTACGAACAATAGAGCGCCAGATACCACCCAAAACGCTGCAGCGTCTTCTTGGTCACGCTTCATTGCAGGTTACGATGGACACTTATGTTCATGTAACTGAGAATACGAAAATTGAAGCTATTAAGCAGTTTGAGAAAAATGAACCTGAATCATTAAAAATGGTGTAATGGTGTAAAACATTTCATCAGAATGGTGTAAAAATGGTGTAAAACCTCGCTGCATTACACTAAAAATCCCATAAATACGGGCAAGGAGGATATATTATGAAACTAGGCATTGTCGGCCTGCCGAACGTAGGTAAAAGTACATTATTCAACTCTTTGACAAAGGCGGGCGCTGAATCCGCAAACTATCCGTTCTGTACCATCGACCCGAATGTGGGCGTTGTTCCGGTACCGGATTTCCGTTTGAAACTCTTATCCGATCTTTACAATTCCGAGAAGATCACACCGGCTGTGATCGAGTTCGTAGATATCGCAGGTCTCGTAAAGGGTGCGTCCAAAGGTGAGGGTCTTGGAAACCAGTTCCTGGCAAATATTCGTGAGGTAGACGCTATCGTTCACGTTGTCCGCTGCTTCGAGGACCCGAACGTGATTCATGTAGACGGAAGCGTTGATCCGCTTCGCGACATCGAAACCATCAACTTAGAGCTGATCTTCTCCGATATCGAGGTCATCGACCGCCGGATCGCGAAGATGGGCAAGGGCGCAGCTTCCAACAAGGCACTTGCGAAAGAATTAAATATCTTAAAGGCTGTGAAGGAACACCTCGAGAACGGCAATCTTGCAAAGAGCTTTGAGTGTGAGGACGATGAGGAGCAGGCCTTTGTTGCTTCTTTAGATCTTCTTACCTGGAAACCGGTGATCTTCGCTGCGAATGTTGGTGAGGATGATCTTGCCGATGACGGCGCTTCCAATCCACATGTACAGGCTGTCCGCAAGTTCGCTTCTGAGAACGACAGCGAAGTGTTTGTTGTGTGCGCGCAGATCGAGGAGGAGATCTCCGAGTTAGATGACGATGAGAAAAAGATGTTCTTAGATGACCTTGGTTTAAAGGAGTCCGGACTTGACAAGCTGATCGCGGCAAGCTACCGTCTCCTCGGTCTTATCAGCTACCTGACAGCAGGAGAGAAGGAGACACGTGCATGGACCATCAAGGTCGGCACAAAAGCACCGCAGGCAGCAGGAAAGATCCACACCGATTTCGAGCGCGGATTTATCAAGGCAGAGGTTGTAAACTACAAGGATCTCTTAGACTGCGGTTCCTACAACGGAGCGAAGGAAAAAGGACTTGTCCGCATGGAAGGTAAGGACTACGTGATGAAGGACGGAGATGTCGTTCTTTTCCGGTTCAATGTATAATTTCTCCTGAAGATCTGATAGAATAAGGAATATAAAAGTCATGGAGTGTATCAGTTAAACACCATTCCATGGCTTTTCTTTTGTTTTAGGACAGCTTCCTGACGGTTCCTGTTTGCGCAAGACGTGAACGGCAGTTCATGTCGAATAAACACGAGGACTGTCAAGCGAATCTGTTTGCTTTTTGCCGCTTTTCGGAGTAAAATAAAATTCACCAAAGAAAAAAGGAGAACAGAATCAATGTCAGGAGCAGATGTAAGCTTCGTTCACCTGGGGATCTCGATTCCCCACATGGTGAAGAGCTTTTCAATCGGAGGAATATCCTTTGCGTACTACGGACTGATCATCGGGATCGGCATGATCTTAGGACTCTGTGTTGCCCAGTCCGATGCGAAGCGCAGGGGACAGAATCCGGATATTTACCTTGATTTCGCACTTTACGGAATTATCTTTTCCATCATCGGAGCGCGGATCTACTATGTTTTCTTCCAGTGGGCCTACTACAAGGACCACCTGATGGAGATCGTGAACTTGAGGAAAGGCGGACTTGCGATCTACGGCGGAGTGATCGCCGGAATCCTGACGCTGCTTGTCTTTACAAAGAAACGCCACCTTTCCTTTTTGTCCATGGCAGACAGCGCATGCCTTGGACTTATAACCGGACAAATGATCGGACGATGGGGTAACTTTATCAACTGCGAGGCCTTCGGCCGCTACACAGACTGCCTGTTTGCCATGCGGATCAGACGCAGCATTGTGAATGAGAGCATGATCTCACAAAATCTCCTTGACCATCTGATCCTGGACAATGGAATCGAGTACATTCAGGTCCATCCGACGTTCCTCTACGAGTCCCTCTGGAACTTCGGTCTCCTGATGTTCATGTTCTGGTTCCGCAAGCGGAAAACGTTCACAGGGGAAATGCTTTGTATCTATCTGGCCGGGTATGGAATCGGAAGAGCGTGGATCGAAGGATTGAGAACGGATTCTCTCCTGATACCGGGTACCCAGATCGCGGTATCCCAGGCATTGTCTGTTGTGCTGGCGACCGTCTCTCTTGTGATCCTTATTTACAACAGGAGAAAGGCTTTCGTCCAGGGAAAGGAAGCAAACTGATATGGAGAGCAGGGAAGAATTGGTAAATCAGATCGAGGAGGCGAGAAAACGATTGAACGGAAGTATTGATGGAAAGGAGTCCTACGATCTGATCTACCGATACAGTGTGGAACTTGACCGGCTGATCGAACAGTATATGGACGCGGGATACTAAGGGGGCCACAGTACATAAAAATCGAATAAACTCCAGATAAAATGCGGAAAAGCTGCCTGAAAGGTGGCTTTTTCGTGTTTTATAGGAAGATTTCCATAAAATGGCACCTTGTTTGTTACTGTACACGGGTAGGAATTTTCTGAACTGAAAATTCCGTACAATACAGTGGTGGTAGTGGATTTTGCCGATTCGGAATGCGAAGCATCGGCATAATCAGTTACTGTTTGCGCAAGGCGTGAACAGTGACCCTTGTTTTGTACATGAAAAAATGAAAAATTCCTTGCTATTTTAAAGTAAATGTACTAAGATTACATTAGAAGTGGTGGAAAGTGGATAAAAGTGGTTTAAAATGGTGGATCAGTGGATTACGATGGACCACATAATCACAGGAGTGAGTAATGTTCATTGGAGAGTACAGTCATACAATCGATGCAAAAGGCCGTCTGATTGTCCCTTCCAAATTCCGTGAGCAGCTGGGCGATGAGTTCGTTGTTACAAAGGGATTGGATGGGTGTCTCTTCGTGTACGAAAATTCTGAGTGGAAATCTTTTGAGGAAAAGCTCCACGCGCTTCCTCTTACGAATGCTAATGCCAGAAAGTTTTCGAGATTTTTCCTGGCTGGTGCCTGTGCCTGTGAGGTGGACAGGCAGGGAAGGATCCTGATCCCTTCTGTTTTAAGAGAATTCGCGAAGCTGGAAAAAGACGTTGTATTGGTCGGCGTCGGAAGCCGGATCGAGATCTGGAACAAGGCGGTCTGGAACGAGAAGAATGTCTACGATGACATGGAAGAAATTGCAGAAAATATGGAAGGTCTTGGCATATGATTTTTGAACATAAATCAGTCCTGCTGATGGAAACCGTCGACAGCCTGAATGTAAAACCGGATGGGATCTACGTGGACGGGACTTTAGGCGGCGGCGGACATGCATACGAAGTATCCCGGAGACTCGGCGAAAAGGGCCGTCTGATCGGAATCGATCAGGACGCGGACGCAATCGCAGCGGCAACGGAACGTCTTCTCCCATTTAAAGATAAAGTTACGATCGTCAGAAGCAACTATAAGAATATCCGGGAAGTGCTCTTTAACCTTGGAATTGAAAAGGTGGACGGCATCTACCTGGATCTTGGTGTGTCTTCATACCAGCTGGATACGGCGGACCGTGGATTCTCTTACAGAGAGGATGCCCCGCTGGATATGAGAATGGATCAGAGAAACGACAAGACCGCGGCGGATATCGTAAACGGCTACAGCGAGATGGAGCTGTATAGAATTATCCGCGATTACGGCGAGGATCGTTTCGCAAAGAATATCGCGAAGCACATCGTCAGAGAGAGGGAGATCCACCCAATCGAGACGACACTGCAGCTCGCAGAGATCATCCGCGGCGCGATCCCGGCAAAGATCCGGGCGGAAGGCGGACATCCGGCAAAACGGACATTTCAGGCGATCCGCATTGAATTAAACCACGAGCTGGATGTGTTAAACGATTCCATCGACACAATGATCGACCTCTTAAATCCGGGTGGACGTTTATCGATCATTACGTTCCACTCTTTGGAGGACCGCATCGTGAAGACGAGATTCCGCACAAATGAAAATCCGTGTATCTGCCCTCCGGATTTCCCGGTATGCGTATGCGGAAGAAAGAGCAAAGGCCGCGTTGTGACGAGAAAACCGATCGTTCCATCAGATGAGGAACTGGAAGAGAACAGAAGATCAAAGAGTTCGAAACTGAGGGTGTTCGAGAGAAGCTGAGAGTTCCCAAGTACAGAAAAAGCAGAAAGTTTATGGTAAAGGTTCAGCAGGTCTGCATGTTCCTGAAATCGACAACAGGGGAACATGAGCAGAACGGCACTGGACTGTTGCATATATATTAGAAAGGAAGTGATGGTATGGCAGCAAGGAGACGGAAAAGAGCCCCGCAGACCGAAGAATATGTAGAGGGAAATACTGTCCGTAAAGTCGAGCGTGTTCCCCGGTACGAGGAGCAGGAAAGAGGACATCAGCAGAAGCGGAATGTATCCCATACCGTTACAGTTCGGAGAAATCAGGAAAAAGCGCTTCAGATGAATCTTTTTTCCGTATTGTTGCTGACAGTGGCGGTGATCTGCACACTGTATATCTGTGTGAGCTATTTAAAGCTTCAGTCTTCCGTCACAGCGAGACTCAATCATATTGAGAGTCTGGAGGAGAGTATTGAAAAACTGAAAGGGGATAACGACGCTCTTCTCACAAGGATCAACACGTCGGTGGACCTGGATTATGTGTATAAGGTAGCGACTGAGGAACTGGGAATGGTTTATGCCAATAAGGACCAGGTCCGCTTATACAATAAGACGGAAAGCGAGTATGTAAGACAGTATGAAGACATCCCGGAACAGTAATAATAAGAAAGTTTTTACCATGAGTATGAAAGAAAAGCTGGCGGTTACGGTTCTCGTAACGACGCTGGCTTTGTTTGGTCTTGTCGTTGTTTTATACCGGATGATCAAGGATAAAAACGAGGATTACACCCAGATCGTATTGAACCAGCATTCCTCCTACGACAGCCGGACGATCCCGTACCGCCGCGGCGATATCGTGGACCGGAACGGAACATATCTGGCTACCAGTGAGAAGGTCTACAACCTGATCCTTGATCCGAACCAGATCAACCAGGATAAAGAGAACTACCTGGAACCGACGGTGTCCGCACTCTGTGAGGTATTCGGATACGACAGGGCAGATATTCTGGCGACGATCTCCGCCAATGAAAATTCCTACTATGTGCCTTATGAGAAACAGATCTCCGCAGACAAGAAGGAAGAATTTGAGACAAAAAAGAAAGAGCTGAATGATGCCTACGCGAAGTCAAAGGAAGACAGTGGAAAGAAGATCAAGGGCGTCTGGTTTGAGGATGAGTACCGGAGATTTTATCCGTATAATACCCTGGCCTGCAACGTGGTGGGATTCTCCTACGATAACGGAAAGCAGGGAAGTGGCGGAATTGAGCAGTATTACAATGACCAGCTCACCGGAACAAACGGAAGAGAGTATGGATACCTGGATGACGAGTTCAACATGGAGAAGGTTATTAAATCCGCTGAGAACGGAAATACTATCGTATCCACCATCGATGTGAATATCCAGAGGATCGTGGAAAAATATATCGATGAGTGGATGAGCGGGATCGGCAGCAAGACGGCGGCTGTGATCGCCATGGATCCGAGAAACGGTGAGATTCTTGCCATGTCTTCCAACCGCAGATTTGATCTGAATAATCCGAGAGACTTAAGCTATGCTTACTCTCAGGATGAGATATCGGCTATGACGGATGAGGGCAGGATGGATGCCTGGAACCAGATGTGGAGAAATTTCTGTGTAAATGATACTTACGAGCCGGGTTCCCCGGCGAAGCCGATGACAGTTGCGGCGGGGCTTGAGGAAGGCGTCATCAGTCAGAATGATACATTTCTCTGCGACGGCGGACAGGATATTGGCGGCTACAGGATCAAATGTTCCAATATCTATGGACACGGAATCCTGACGTTGGAGCAGTCCTTAATGAAATCCTGCAACGATGCTATGATGCAGATCGCGGCGAAACTCGGAGTACAGCGGTTTGCAAAATATCAGAAATTATTCGGCATGGGTCAGAAGACCGGAATCGATCTTCCGGGAGAGGCATATGGACTGATCTACAATGCGGACAATATGGGCCCGACAGACCTTGCGGTAAACTCCTTCGGACAGAGCTATAACAGTACGATGATCCAGATGGCGGCGGCATTCGCCTCTGTCATCAACGGCGGTTCCTACTATGAACCTCATGTGGTAAAGCAGATCTTAAATGATCAGGGTTCTGTTGTGAAGAAGATAGAGCCGAATTTGGTGCGGGAGACCGTTTCCCAGTCCACCAGTGACTTTATCAGACACGCCCTGTTTATGACGGTCGACGATGAGGAGGGAACCGGTAAGGCGGGACGTGTTGCCGGGTATAAGGTCGGCGGAAAGACGGGAACGGCGGAGAAGCTTCCGCGTTCCGCTCACAACTATCTTGTATCTTTCTGCGGTTTCGCGCCGGCAGATGACCCGCAGCTTCTTGTGTACGTGGTCATCGATACCCCGAATCTTCCGGGCAAAGAGCAGGCGCACAGCACTTTCGCCACAGGGGTCTTTCAGAAGATCATGGCGGAAGCGCTTCCATACTTAAATGTATTCCCGGATACGGATACGATGACGGAGGACGCAGGTCTTACGGACCAGAGTGAGGGAATCACAAACAACAATGAGGGCGGACTGGAGCCTGGAACCGGAGAGACCGGGGCGGAGACTGAGGCATCGACGGATGCGGAAGGAAATGTGATCCAGACGGAGCCTGCGCCGGAGGAAGAAGTGATCCCGTATGATGACGGTCTTGGACTTCCGGATGATATACCGTCTGACGGATCGGAATCTGCGGCGGGGAGTGCGGGCGAAGCCCAGAGCATGGAATCAGTCCAGGAGACTGAGACCATGGAAAATGGAGCAGAGGAGACAACGCAGGTCGCGCAGTAATTTGCTGACGGTTGAGCCATGTGGTAATTTATATTTGTGCAGAAAAATGTGCTGCAAGCTTGCTTGCATAAGCGTTTTCCTGCACAAATTAGTATATAGGGTAACTGTTGCCATGCATCTGGAAAAAACTGCCGGTGGCAGGTTCTGCAGGTGAGGGTGCTGAACAATTACATATGGGAAATAATAGGAGAAGATCATGAACAGAGAGATGGATATGGCGGAGGTTTCCGACGGAAAACTCTATGGCCTGGATGATATGGTGAAGGCGGACTGCGCAGGGTGTGAGGGCTGCCATGCCTGCTGTACCGGGATGGGAACCTCCGTGGTTCTCGATCCTTTTGACGCGTACCGCATGACGGCGGGGACAGGGAAGACCTTTGAGGCGCTTCTCGCGGGACCTCTGGAACTTAATGTGGTGGATGGGATCATTCTCCCGAACCTCAAGATGGCGGGGGAGGAGGAGGCCTGTTCCTTTTTAGACCAGAATGGACGCTGCAGGATTCATGCGTACCGCCCAGGGATCTGCCGGCTGTTTCCGCTTGGAAGAATTTATGGGGACGGCGGTTTTAAGTATTTTTTGCAGGTCTACGAGTGCGCGAAGGAGACCAGGGCCAAGGTAAAGGTTAAAAAATGGATCGATATGCCGGAGCCGAAGCGTTATGACGAGTTTGTCTGTACCTGGCATTATTTTTTAAAGGATCTGGAGCAGGTGATCGGGAAAGACACGTCAGGTCAGGCAGCGAAGACCGTGAGTCTTTATCTGATCAAACAGTTTTATCTTCTCCCTTATAATAAGGAAGAGGAGTTTTACCCGCAGTTTGACGAGAGAATGACCGGAGCTAAGAGAGCACTGGCGGGCTTCCTTGCAATGTAAGAGTTCACAGCAACGATCCGTGATTGATTTTTATGGATTTTCGTGCATGAGAAAATGAGAAGTCCCGTATATTAATTACCAAGACTTTTGAGATAAAGGTTTTGGAATGACGGAATTTCTGACACATCACAGAAAGAAGCTTTTTATCGTTTTTCTAATCTCGGTGCTTCTGATGGTGGGGCTGTGCGCCCAGCTGGGATTCCTGATGATCGCGAGGTCGGACCACTACAGCAAGATGGCGGATGAGCTCCACAAGAGGGAGCGGACCATCAAGGCTGCCCGGGGCGAGATCGTGGATCGGAATGGCACTGTGATCGCCGCGAACCGGACGGTCTGCACCGTGTCCGTGATCCACAATCAGGTGACGGAGCCGGAGAAGGTGATCCGGGAGCTGGTGCGGATCCTGGAGCTTCCGGAGCCGGAGGTCCGGAAAAAGGTAGAAAAGTGGTCTTCCAGGGAGATCATCCGGACAAATGTGGAGAAGTCGGTGGGGGACCAGATCATGAATCTCGGACTCTCCGGTGTGAAGGTCGATGAGGATTATAAGAGATATTATCCTTACGGAAGTCTCGCATCAAAGGTCCTGGGATTCACCGGAGCGGACAATCAGGGGATCATCGGCCTGGAGGTCAAGTACGAGAGGTACTTAAAGGGCAGGGACGGTCTGATACTGACGACCTCCGACGCGAAGGGCACGGAACTCCAGAATGCCGCGGAGGAGCGGGTAGAGCCGGTGCCCGGAAATACCCTGACCGTGAGCCTGGATGTGAACATCCAGAAGTACGCGGAGCAGGCGGCGTACCAGGTCATGGAGAAAAAAGGTGCGAAGGCGGTCTCCGTGATCGTCATGAATCCCCGGAATGGGGAGATCTACGCTATGGTAAATGTCCCGGAGTTTGATCTGAACGACCCGTTCACGCTGAATGTGGAAAGCGGCGGACTCACTGGGACGGAGCTCCAGGACGCGAGAAATAAGATGTGGCGGAATCGCTGCATCAACGATACCTACGAGCCCGGCTCCACATTTAAGATCATCACAGCCGCGGCGGGGCTGGAGGCGGGAGTGGTCCATCTGGATGACAGGTTCTCCTGCCCGGGCTTCCGGATCGTGGAAGACCGGAAGATCCGCTGCCATAAGATCGGTGGACATGGAGGAGAGACATTTTTACAGGGAGCCATGAACTCCTGTAACCCGGTGTTTATCGACGTTGGCGCGAGACTTGGCGTGGATTCGTTCTATCATTATTTCGAACAGTTTGGGCTTCTCGGAAAGACCGGGATCGATCTCCCCGGCGAGGCAGCGACGATCATGCACAAGAAGGAAAATATGGGACTTGTGGAGCTGGCCACCGTCTCCTTTGGACAGTCCTTTCAGATCACGCCGATCCAGCTCATCACGACGGCGTCCTCCATCATAAACGGGGGCAGGCGGATCACGCCCCACTTTGCGATGAATGTGGAGAGCACGGATGGGACATATTACCAGAAGTTTTCCTATCCGGAGCGGATGGGAGTCGTGTCGGAAGCTACCAGCGAGACCATGCGGTATATTTTAGAGCAGGTAGTGGCGGAAGGAAGCGGAAAGCGGGCGAAGCTTCCAGGTTACCGGGTCGGCGGAAAGACGGCGACATCGGAGAAGCTGCCGAGAAGCTTAAAGAAATATATTTCTTCTTTTTTAGGATTTGCGCCCGCCGATGATCCCCAGGTCATCGCGCTGATCACTATCGACGAGCCGGTGGGGATCTATTACGGCGGAACCATCGCGGCACCGGTGGTGGCTGATATTTTTTCGAATATTCTGCCGTATCTGGATATCACGTCGGTTTCGGAGACGGATTAATATTGAACCGCTCTGCGCTTTGTGCGTATGTGAGCACAGATGGCGGGAGAAATTCAGGTCTTTTGCTCTTTGTATCAAATGTTCTGATTGATTATTGGGAAAAAAGGACGTATACTATTTACGCTATGAAATGTTGTCAGGCGGCAGCTGTGGGAGCGCCGAAGGCGCGGAACAGCTGAATTTCATGGTGCTGTCGGAAGACGGCATGTCAATTTACATAGGAAGTATGAGGTGCAGCAGGAAAATATGAGGTTCAGCATGGTAAATGAGACAATTCTGGCGATCATTATCGCCTTCGCAATCAGCGCAGCGCTCTGCCCGGTGATCATTCCATTTCTTCACCGGCTGAAATTCGGACAGCAGGTCCGCGATGACGGTCCGCAGAGCCATTTAAAGAAACAGGGAACACCGACGATGGGAGGACTCATCATCCTCACGGCGATCGTGATCACATCCTTATTTTACATTAAGAGCTATCCGCGGATCATCCCGATCCTCTTCGTGACGGTGGGATTCGGAATCATCGGTTTTCTGGATGACTACATCAAGATCGTCATGAAGCGTTCGGAAGGTTTAAACCCGATCCAGAAGCTCATCGGTCAGTTCATCATCACAGGGATTTTCACCTACTATCTGATGACTTCCGGGGAAGTGGGAACAGGAATGCTGATCCCTTTCACTGGCGGATTTGAAAATGGATATTATCTGAATCTCGGCTGGCTGTTTATTCCGGCGGTATTCTTTATCGTTCTCGGAACCGACAACGGTGTAAACTTTACAGACGGCCTTGACGGTCTCTGCACAAGTGTTACGATCCTTGTGGCGACATTCTTCACCGTGGTTGCCATCGGAGAAAACAGTGGGATCAGCCCGATCACAGGTGCCGTTGTGGGAAGTCTGTTAGGCTTTTTACTGTTCAACGTATATCCGGCGAAGGTGTTCATGGGAGACACGGGTTCCCTGGCCCTCGGCGGTTTCGTGGCATCCAGCGCGTTCATGATGCAGATGCCGATCTTTATCGCCGTCGTTGGCCTGATCTACCTGGTGGAGGTCCTCTCCGTCATCATTCAGGTCACATACTTTAAAAAGACTGGCGGGAAGAGAATCTTCAAGATGGCTCCGATCCACCACCATTTCGAGCTTTGCGGATGGTCCGAGACGAGAGTTGTCGCAGTATTTTCGATCGTTACGGCGATCCTTTGCCTGGTTGCCTACATGGGATTATAATTAGGGTAAATGTTCAGACATGCGCAGGAAAATAGCAGGCTGAGCGGTCATTCATTACGAGTATATAGGAGGAGAAACCATGTCACAGAAAGTATTAGTTGCAGGAACGGGAATCAGCGGTATTTCTGCCGCAAAGCTTCTGCTTGCTCAGGGCGGCGAAGTGGTTCTTTATGATGGAAATGAGAAGCTTTCCGAAGAGAAGCTGAAAGCAAAATTTGATGAGGGCGCGAAGGTGACGATCGTTCTCGGTGAACTGAAGAAGACAGACCTTATGGGTGTGGAGTTATGCGTCATCAGCCCTGGTATTCCGCTTGAGGCACCGTTCGTTGCGGTGATCGACGAGGCGAAGATCCCGATCTGGAGTGAGATCGAGCTTGCTTACCACTGCTCAAAGGGAAAACTTGCGGCTATCACAGGTACAAACGGAAAGACAACAACGACAGCCCTCACAGGCGAGATCATGAGAAAGTTCTATAAGAGCGTATTCGTAGTAGGAAATATCGGTGATCCGTACACCGCTCACGCTCTTGAAACCACAGACGAGTCCGTTACCGTCGCGGAGGTTTCCAGCTTCCAGCTTGAGACCATCATGGATTTCCATCCGAATGTGTCCGCGATCACAAACATCACTCCGGACCATCTGGACCGCCATAAGACCATGGAGTGCTATATCCAGGTCAAAGAGGGGATCACAAGAAACCAGACAGAGGAAGATACCTGCGTATTAAACTACGAGGATCCGGTCCTCAGAGAATTCGGAAAGACCTTAAAGTGCAAGGTCCTCTACTTCAGCAGCAAGGAGAAGCTCGACGAGGGCATCTTCATGGACGGAGATTTCATCGTTTACCGCCATGATGGAAAGAACGAGAAGGTCCTCGATGTCAACGAGTTAAACATCATCGGAAGACATAACCACGAGAACGTGATGACAGCCGTTGCCATCGCGATCCATTTAGGCGTCCCGATGGATATGATCCGCGAGGCATGCAGGGAGTTCAAGGCTGTAGAGCACAGGATCGAGTATGTAAGAGAGCGTTTCGGCGTTACTTATTATAATGACTCCAAGGGAACAAACCCGGATGCGGCGATCCAGGCCATCAAGGCGATGCCGGGACCGACACTTTTAATCGCAGGCGGGTATGACAAGCATTCCGAGTATGACGAGTGGATCGAGAACTTTGACGGAAAAGTCCGCTATCTCGTCCTCATTGGCCAGACAAGAGACAAGATCGCCGAGTGCGCAAAGAAACATGGTATCACGGATATCATGTACGCGGAAGACATGCAGGAGGCCGTTCAGGTATGCGCTTCTTACGCGAATGCAGGCGATTATGTGCTGCTCTCTCCGGCATGCGCAAGCTGGGGAATGTTCAAGAACTTTGAGGAGCGCGGACGGATCTTTAAGGAATGCGTCAACGCGCTGTAATGGAGGCTTAGCGTGGCTCGAAAGAAAGTTCGAAAAGCCGGCGGCAGGGCACAGGCGCAGAGACAGCAGGTACATCGTCAGCAGATGCAGAGACAGCAGATGCAGAGACAGCAGATGTCCGGAGAACAGTTGGAGCGTCAGCAGATTGAAAGAGAGCGGGCGAAACGCCAGCAGGAGGGACAGCGAAGAGAGCAGCTTCTGATGCAGCAGCGCCGTGAGATGCAGCAGAGACAGGAAATGCTGCGGCAGCAGCAGATGTACGGGGCTCCTGTACAGGAAGAGGGAAAACGGAAAAAGAAAGCACGCCGTTTTTACGACTATGACCTCTTAGTGGTCATTATCTTCCTTACGGTATTCGGACTGATCATGATCTACAGTTCCAGCGCCTACAATGCCCAGGTGAGCAGGCAGCCGTCCAACTACTACATGGTGCGTCAGGGACAGATCGCCGTGGCTGGATTCATCCTGATGCTGATCATTTCAAAGATCGACTATCACTTCTTTGCGAAGATTACTGTTCCGGCAGTAGTGGTATCCTATATCTGCGAGATCCTTGTAACATTTACACCACTGGGAATCGCGGTTAACGGCAAGAAAAGATGGCTGGGAACAAGATCCCTGCGTTTCCAGCCTGCAGAGCTTGTAAAGATCGTGGTGATCCTGCTTCTGGCCGTGCTCATCACGAGGCTTGGAAAGCAGATCAATGAATGGCGGGTGTGGGGAATGATCGCGGTCCTCATCGGACCTCTGGCACTCCTCGTCACCATGAACAACTTAAGCTCCGGTATCATCATCTGCGGAATCGCTTTCGTCATGATGTTTATCGCGTGCAAGAGAAAATGGCCATTTATTGCGACGGTGGTGCTTGGAATCACTGTCATCGTCTTCGCGCCGCCTGTGGCCATCGCCCTCGAGAAGGCAGGAATCCTCCATTCCTACCAGCTGAGCCGAATCCTGGTGTGGAAAAACCCGGAGGCGTATCCGAAGTCCGGTGGATATCAGGTCCTTCAGGGACTGTACGCCATCGGTTCCGGCGGCCTTCTCGGAAAGGGACTGGGACAGAGTATCCAGAAGTTAAGCTTCCTTCCGGAGCCGCAGAACGATATGATCTTCGCGGTGATCTGTGAGGAGCTGGGACTTTTCGGCGCGGTAGCCGTGATATTCATGTTCCTGTTCATGCTGTACAGATTTTTAGTCATCGCCGGAAATGCGCCGGATCTATTTGGTGCAATGCTGGTGACAGGTGTTCTGGCACATATCGCGATCCAGGTCGTCTTGAACATTGCCGTTGTTACGAATGTGATTCCTAACACGGGAATCACGCTTCCGTTTATCAGTTACGGGGGTACGTCGGTGCTGTTTTTGATGATTGAGATGGGAATGGTACTAAGTGTGTCCAACCAGATCAGGCTGGAACAGCAGTAACATAATTGATGCTCTTGCATATACTGTTTTATAGCGGCATATGCGGGGGAATCGGTTTGCAGGTGTTTAAAGTTCAGGGGCTTAAGCCTCTGCATGGAAAAATAAAAGTCCAGGGTGCAAAAAACGCGGTGCTGCCCATGATGGCGGTGAGTCTTTTGACAGAGGGAAGAACCGAGATACGGAATGTTCCGAGAATTTCGGACGTGTTCCTCATGGCGGAGATCTTAAGGGACCTTGGGTGTCAGGTGATGTTTCAGGACGATGTCCTGGAGATCGATGCCTCCGGGCTCTCTGGAACGGTGATCTCCGAGAAGACGGTGGGGAAGATGCGGTCTTCCAGCCTGCTTTTGGGACCGCTGTTATCCAGGGCCGGGGAGGTGACGACCTGGTATCCGGGCGGCTGTGTGATCGGAAAACGTCCGATCGATTTTCACCTGGATGTGCTCCGGGCAATGGGAGCAGAGATACTTGATGATGGCGGAATGCTGATTGCAAAAGCGAAAAAGCTTTGTGGAACAACATTCCGTTTTCCATATCCCAGTGTCGGTGCGACGGAGAACGCGTTGATGGCTGCCGCTCTGGCATCCGGCACGACAAAGCTCCTAAACTGTGCCAGGGAGCCGGAGATCGTGGAACTCTGCAGCTTCCTGCGTTCCATGGGAGCAAAGATATCCGGGGAGCGCACCGGGACTATCACGGTGGACGGGGTGGAAAAGCTCTTTCCGACGGATCATGTGACGGCAGGAGACAGAATCTGTGCGGGGACATACCTGGCGGCGGCAGCGGCAGCCGGCGGGGAGATCGAGATCACCGGTGTGGATCCGGTGGTTCTGGTAGAACCGTTAAAGGCACTCCGAAAAATGGGAGCCGGGATCCGGATATCCGGGGCGACCGGACCGAAAGCCAGGATCGGTATGGTGATGGAACGGCGTCCGGCCGGGGTCGAGATCGACACCGGGCCATACCCGGGATTTCCGACGGATCTTCAGTCTGTCTTTCTCGCCGTGGAGGCAGCGGGAAGCGGGGAGAGCCGGTTTAAAGAGACCGTGTATGAGGCACGGTTTGAGGCGGCGATGCGGCTTGCAGCCTTTGGGGCCGACGTATCGCTCCATAAAGATACAGCCATAATAAGAGGAAGATATCCTCTTGTTCCGGGAATTGCGGAGACGCCGGATCTTCGCGGCGGGGCGGCGCTTCTAGTGGCGGCCCTGGCGGCGGACGGACTCAGTGTGATCTCGGACAGTGGACATTTAAAGCGCGGGTACGAGGATATCGGAAGAGATTTGAGAAAGCTTGGGGCAGACATAGAGGAAGATGAGCTGTGATGATCGTGGCAATGGATTTTTTGCTCCAGACCAGAGTCTTCCGGTGATCAGTGTGTCAGGTGCGCGGGTCCCAATGATGTTACGTGAGAACAAGTGATCAGATAACAGGTGAAGAGAAGATGTTATTTAGAAGAAGAGGTCTTGGATTTGGAAGACGCGGCTTCAATTTCCATTTCGGGAGAAGAAGCAGCAACGGATTTGGAATGTACAACAGGAGAGGAGGAAGAAAGACGGGGATCATCATTGGAGTGATCCTGGCGATTCTCGTCATTCTTCTCGTTCTTGTCTTTTCGATACGGATCAAGGATGTGGAAGTGAGCGGAAATAAGCAGTATACGAAGGAACAGATCGAGTCGCTCTTATTTGACGGCAAGTGGTCCAGAAATTCCGCGTTCTGCTATTATCAGAACCGGTTTAAGGAGCACAAGTCTATTCCGTTTATCGAGGAATATAAGATCAATTTCAAGAGCCCCACAAAGGTGGAGGTCGTTGTGTTTGAGAAGAGCGTTGTGGGCTGCGTCTCCTACATGAGCAGCTACATGTACTTCGATAAGGACGGAATCATTGTGGAGAGCTCTTCCGAGCAGCTTCCGGGCGTTCCGGTGATCACTGGTCTCGAGTTCGGACATATCGTCCTGCACCAGCCGCTTCCGGTGGCGGATCAGGATATTTTCGGCGAGATCTTAAACCTGACCCAGGTGCTGAATGTCAGCGATATCCAGGTGGACAAGATCAACTATAACAGCTACAATGAGGCAGAGCTTGTGATGGGGGACATCACGGTGGAGCTTGGAAATTCGGATAGCCTTGACGGAAAGATCGCGGAGCTTCACGATATCATGACGGAGCTCACAGGACTTTCGGGTACGCTGTATCTGGATACCTATGACGAGACGAATTCCAGCCCGACGTACCGTTTTGTGAAGAAGAATTAGAGTAACGATTCATCAGGTCTGCGCACTTGCTGCGCTGACCGTAAGAAAGCTTAGGCCGGGGACAGCGGAAAATCAGTGTTTTTTTCAAAAAAACCATAAATTTAAGGTTGATATTTTTCAAAAAATCAAATATGATATATGTTAGATTAACTTGGGATTTTTATGACCATGCTAATACAGATGTAATAGATTGATAGATATTAAAGGAGGAGACATTCTTGTTAGAGATTAAGATAAACGAGGCAGAGAATGCCGCAAGAATTCTTGTGATCGGTGTCGGCGGTGCCGGAAATAACGCGGTAAACCGCATGGTAGAAGAAAATATTATGGGCGTTGAGTTTATCGGTATCAACACAGATAAACAGGCGCTTCAGTTCTGTAAAGCTCCGACTGCCATGCAGATCGGTGAGAAGCTCACAAAGGGACTCGGCGCAGGCGCAAAGCCGGAGATCGGCGAGAAGGCAGCTGAGGAGAGCCAGGAGGAGATCTCCCAGGCACTTAAGGGCGCAGATATGGTATTCGTTACCTGTGGTATGGGAGGCGGAACCGGTACCGGTGCAGCTCCAGTGATCGCTCAGATCGCAAAAGACATGGGAATTCTTACAGTCGGCGTTGTAACAAAGCCGTTCCGCTTCGAAGCCAGACAGAGAATGAACAACGCGTTAAAGGGAATCGAGAACTTAAAGAACGCAGTGGATACTCTGATCGTGATCCCGAACGACCGTCTCCTTGAGATCGTTGACAGACGGACAACCATGCCGGATGCATTAAAGAAAGCCGATGAGGTTCTTCTCCAGGCAGTACAGGGAATCACAGACCTGATCAATGTTCCGGGTCTTATCAACCTTGACTTCGCTGATGTTCAGACGGTTATGACAGATAAGGGCATCGCTCATATCGGTATTGGTAAGGCGAAGGGCGACGAGAAGGCACTTGAGGCTGTTAAGCAGGCTGTATCCAGCCCGCTTCTTGAGACAACCATCGAGGGTGCTTCCCACGTTATCATCAACATTTCCGGCGACATCAGCCTGATCGAGGCAAACGAGGCTGCTGGCTATGTTCAGGAGCTTGCAGGCGATGATGCTAACATCATCTTCGGCGCTATGTACGATGAGAATGCGGAGGACGAGGTAACGATCACAGTTATCGCTACAGGCCTTGACGCACACGGTGCAAACACACCGGTTGAGCGCGCAATGAAGGATTTCACAAACTACAAGACAAAGGTACCGGCTCAGCAGGCTCCGGTTCAGAGAACTGCTCCGTCCGTAAAGACTCCGTCTGAGGCAGCAGCTACAACAGAGACTTCCGTACCGAAGTACAACATCCCGACTGGAAATGCCCCGGTTTACCGTCCGGCACAGCGCGGCGAGACCCAGATCAATATCCCGGATTTCTTAAAGAACCGCAGATAAGATTCTGAGGACGGACAAGCCGTATTGGAATTTAATTTATGGTAACTATTCAGTACCTTCATAGTTACGTGCAAAAATCCATTCCAGATCAGCTTCGCTGATGGGATTTTTGCCTTCCAGCCTATGTTTTCTTACGGTCAGCGCAGCAAGTGCGCAGACCTATTGAACAGTTACAATTTATGAACATATTGAGACCTGGAAGAGAGAAATCTTTTCCAGGTCTTTTTGTGTAATAGGAAATTCCGAGGAATTCCCTATTACACAAAAGGCACTAACGTGCCAATGATGCGCATTCGCGCAAAATATTTCTGAAATTTCACCGCAGATCGCGACAAAAAATGTCCAGATCTGCTTTCTTTTTGTTCTTCTTTTTTCGTGTATTCCGCAAATGTCTGCGGAAATCTCTGATCTTCATGAAAAAACAGGAGAGATTCTGTTAAAACGACCCGATGGGTTTTCAAATTTCTCGTCCCTGCTTTGACAAATTCTGGAGAGAAAGACAGGTATACTATGGGAAAACATCAGAAAGGGATGCCAGGGAAAGGAGGAAGTCCGGTGGAGTATGATTGGTACGCCGATCTCTTTTTTCTGGAGGAGGTGTACCGGGATGCTTTGATCTTATGGCTGGCGGCGGTGCTTATGAGAAGGCGGGCAGAGGCCTTGAGACTTCTGGGCGCCGGGATCGCCGGGGGACTCTGCAGTACTGGAAGCGTTTATCTGGAACTTATGGGAAGATGTCCTGCAGGCGGACAGCCGGTATTCGCTGGGATATGGGAAGTTTGGAAACTGCTGGTGACAGGATTTTTGATGATCTGGATCGCTTTTCCGGGAAAACAGACCATGCGCCAGGAGAAAAGGAATGCTTCTGCAGATAGCGGAGATTCCTGGATGAAAGTTTTGAAGTGGCGCGGGAAGGAACTGGGAGTCCTGGTCTTATCCGCAGGGATTTTGCAGAGTGGGCTGGCGATTCTGCGGGAGCGGTGTTTTCTTACAGGCTGGAAAAGTCTGATGTTTATGGGATTTTTCTGTATGGGAGTTCGTTTCTTGGCGGTAGCTCTTGTGAGGCGGCCGATGATCGGGAAAACACGGTATCAGGTCCGTCTTTTCTTAAATGAAAAGTCGAAGGAGTTCACGGCGATGGCGGATTCAGGGAATCGGCTCGTGGAGCCTGTGACGGGAAAGCCGGTGAGCATTATCGCGGCGGCGGATGCGAAAGAGTTCTTAGGAGAGAAGGCGGGAGTCCTTATGATCCCATACCGGGCTGTCGGAACGGAAAATGGAATGCTGCCGGGAGTTCTCTTTGACCGGATGGAGGTCATGTCCGAAGAGTGCGGGAGTATCTGGATCGAGCGTCCGATCGTGGCGATTTCGAAGGAACCTCTGTTTTTCGGGAAGGATTTTGCGATGATACTGCCGGAGTGTCTGGTGTCAGGGGAAAATGTGCCTGTGGCAATAGGGGATTGACATGAAGTATGAATGACGATGTGTGAAAAAATAACTGTGAAGGTGACTAACAGTTAGAAAAAGGAGAGAATGAGTATGATTATGAGAATTTCTATGCCAAACCGGTTCCGCCTCAAAAAAGTGATGGGGTTCCGCACGATGATCCGTCCGGAGCGGGGGGAGATCCATTATATTGGAGGTGCGGATATTCTTCCGGCTCCGCTGTCACTGAAGGAGGAGACTGAGGCGTTAAATAAGTTTGGAACCGAAGAGGAGAAAGAGGCAAAGGCAGAGCTGATCGAGCACAATCTCCGCCTGGTCGTCTACATAGCAAAGAAATTTGATAATACCAGCGTTGGCGTAGAGGACCTGATCTCCATCGGGACCATTGGACTCATCAAGGCCATCAACACCTTTAACCCGACAAAAAATATCAAGCTGGCGACCTATGCGTCCAGATGTATTGAGAATGAGATCCTGATGTATCTTCGTAGGACCAGCAAGATGAAGCTTGAGGTTTCCATCGATGAGCCGTTAAACGTGGACTGGGACGGGAATGAGCTTCTGCTGTCGGATATTCTCGGGACGGAGGAGGATGTGATCTATAAAGACATGGAGGATGAGGTGGAAAAAGACCTTCTTAAGAAGGCGGTGAACCGCTTAAGCCCGAGGGAGAGAAAAATCGTGGAGCTGCGCTATGGTCTGAAGCGTCGGGATGGGACGGAGATGACGCAGAAAGAGGTGGCGGATCTCATGGGGATCTCCCAGTCATATATTTCGAGGTTGGAGAAGAAGATCATGATGAGGCTGAAGAAGGAAATCGTGAAATTTGAATAAGAAAATTAAAAAGACTGCCCGGCTGATGAATCAGGTTCATCGGTCAGACAGTCTTTTAAATTATTCCTGATCGTACAGCTTCGTATACAGCGTCTCACAGAGCGAATCCGCATAGGACTGGTCAGGGATGTCGCGGCCGGTGATGAGGAAATCCTGGATCAGCTCGAAGCGCTTGAGACTCAGTTCCTCGCCGGAGAGGTCCGGGTCTTCCATCAGAAGCTGCTCATCCAGCTCTTTTGCGGAGTAATTCTTTAAGAACCAATCGATGATCTCCTGGGTCTGGCGTTTTTCATCGTCGGCTTCCACCTTTAACTCGGCAGCGCGCTTCCTTGAGGAGACTGCAACGACAAAGCTGCCGATGGCGAGAACAACGAGAACGCCCTCAAACATATATTTCTGGAATCCTGCCATTGGGAGATGGAAAATTCCCAGAAGGCAGAGTGCCGCGCCGATGGCAAGTACCCCGCCGACTAAGAAGAACGCGGATGCGGAGGAACTCATGTCATCGTAGCGCTGGCCCTTATCCACGTAGGCGTGGACCGGCTCAGCGGCCGGGGAAGACTTCTCGGGTGGATTATCCCCGGAGAACTCCGTATCAGTCCCTTCACCGGAAAACGGATCCATCTCCTGCGCCATGGCGGCAAGCTGTTCTTCCTGTTCCTTCTTTTTCATGGCTTCCGCCACTTCTTTTGATTCCACGAGGGGACCGCCGCAATCGCTGCAGACTTTGATTCCCTCGACAAATTCCATATCGCATTTCGGACAATAAGGCATAATCTGTACCCCCATATTAAAAATACATTGCATATTACGGTCTGCGCTTTCACACTAAGCGCTGCTTTGCGGCTGCCGTAATCCGCTTCGCCGCTCGTGCCAAACATGCGAGCATGTTTTTCACTCACTTACTGCTCAGCATATCATAAATTTTCTATTTCGTCCACAGTTTGGGCAGTTTTGCACTTCCATTTAGGTAGGAAATCGGTTAAAATAGGAGCGAGTCCTGTCCGTATGGAATGGAGAGAAAGAGGGCGGACGAAAGAGAAACAGAAAGGGGCAGTTTTGTATGAAAATTGCAGTTGTAACAGACAGCAACAGCGGAATCACCCAGGCTCAGGCAAAAGAGATGGGAGTTGCGGTTCTGCCAATGCCGTTTATGATAGATGGAGAAACATATTACGAAGATATCACACTGACACGGGAGCAGTTCTACCAGAGATTAAAGGACAATGCTGATATCGCTACCTCCCAGCCCACACCGGATTCCATCCTGAAGATGTGGGACAAGCTCTTAAAAGAGTATGACCAGATCATCCATATCCCGATGTCCTCCGGACTTTCCGGATCCTGCTCCACAGCGATGATGCTGGCGGGAGAGGATGAGTACGAGGGAAAAGTGTTCGTCGTTGACAATCGACGGATCTCTGTGACCCAGTATCAGTCTGTAAAGGACGCGCAGATGCTGGCAGCTATGGGGATGGACGGAACGCAGATCAAGAAGCGCCTGGAGGAGACTGCGGCTGATTCCGTCATCTTCATCACCGTCGATACCTTAAAATACCTGAAAAAGGGCGGCCGGATCACACCGGCTGCAGCGGCTCTCGGCACACTTTTAAAAATCAAGCCAGTGCTGATCATTTTAGGTGAAAAGCTTGATTCCTTCGCGAAAGCCCGTACCATGAAGCAGGCAAAGACCATGATGATGAACGCGATCCAGAAAGAGCTGGACGGGAGGCTTCACGACAGTGAGTGCAGAAACTGCCATCTGGCAATCGCCCACACCGACAACGAGGAAGCAGCGCTGGAGTTTAAGAAAGAGGTCGAAGAGCGCTTCCCGAATGCTGATGTATACATGGCACCGCTTTCCTTAAGCATCGCGTGCCATATCGGACCGGGCAGCCTTGCTGTGACGGCAACGAGAAAGATGGAAGAGGAACATGAGAAAAATTAGGGAAAGGATCCGGAAAATTTACCGGAAGCATACGCCGAGCGTCAAGGTTCCCCTGATCATCCTGATGGTGATGTTCTGTATGATCCCGCTTCTCGTGGAGAGCCGGATCCTTGCCAGTTCCTCAAGACAGAGTCAGGTGGAGCGCCGGATCATTGATGTCCAGAACCAGTGTCAGATCCTGAGCAATAAGATGTCAAGAACTGGATATCTCACAAACTCGGTGGTGGACAACGCCGCCATCGATACGGAGCTCTCCCTGCTCTCGGATATCTTCAGCGGACGGATCCTGATCGTAAACTCCGGGTTTAAGATCGTAGAGGATACGTTTTCTCTCTCGAAGGGAAAGACATTGATTTCCAATGAGGTGATCAGGTGCTTCCAGGGTGAGAATACGAGCCGGTATGACAGCCTGAAACACTATTTCGTCCTGGCAATCCCAATTCCGGAGTTTGAGCAGGAGACGGGAACCATCACAACGGGAAAGACTGCGGGCGTGATGATCGTGACAGCGTCGACGGAGAGCATGTACAGTCTGGAGGACAGTCTGAATGATAAGGCATCCCTGTACGAGATGATGATCTTCGTGATCCTGCTGATCCTTGCGGTCCTCTCGGTCCATTTTATCATGAAGCCCTTTGGAAGCCTGATCGCGTCGATCCGGCGTGTAGGTGAGGGAAACCTGGATGAGGATGTCAATGAGGAGGCGTACCGGGAGACAAAGCAGATCTCCGAGACCATCAATAAAACCCTGGAGAAGCTGAAGGCCGCGGACCAGTCGAGACAGGAGTTTGTTTCCAATGTCTCCCATGAGCTCAAGACTCCGATCACGTCGATCCGTGTCCTTGCGGATTCCCTGATGGGAATGGAGGACACGCCGAAGGAACTTTACCAGGAATTCATGCACGATATCTCCGATGAGATCGACCGTGAGAGTAAGATCATCGACGATCTTCTGACTCTGGTCCGCATGGACAAGGCGTCCTCGGGACTTTCCTGCAGCCAGGTCCAGATCAACGGACTGATCGAGATGGTCTTAAAACGCCTGCGTCCCATCGCCAGAAAGCGGAATATCGAGCTGATCTTCGAGAGTAAGCGCGATGTCTCAGCGGATATTGACGAGGTGAAATTCTCCCTGGCGGTGAATAACCTGGTGGAGAATGCGGTCAAATATAATAAGGAAGACGGATGGGTCCGGGTCACACTGGATGCCGACCACAAGTTCTTCTATTTAAAGGTTGCGGATTCCGGAATCGGTATTCCTGCGGAGTTTAAGGAGCGCGTGTTCGAACGCTTCTACCGCGTGGACAAGGCGAGATCCAGGGAGACCGGCGGAACAGGGCTTGGACTTGCGATCACGAAAAGTGTGGTCCTGATGCATCACGGCGCGATCCGTGTGGACAGTGTCGAGGGCGAGGGAAGTACCTTTATGGTACGGATCCCGTTGATCTATATTCCGTAGGAGGGAGAAAAATGAAGAAATTTAGGATGTTTCGGGTGTTTTTTCTCCTCTTCGCGGTTCTGTTCGCCTTAAGCGGCTGTACGGGAAAGACGACCGTGGAGCAGAGCGGAAATGCCTATACGATCTACTATTTAAACACGTCCGGGATCCAGCTCGTTGGAAGCGAGTACCGGACGGAGACGACGGACCTGGATGCACTGGTCCGGGAACTTCTCGATAAGATGGGAAATGTGCCGGCGGATCTCGACTGTCAGAGAGCGCTGCCGGAGCGGATCGAAAAGATCACCTACCGGATCGAGGGGAATGTTCTGTATTTATATGCAGATGCCAACTATGCGCTGATGAATTCGGTGCAGGAGATCCTGTGCCGGGCGGCGCTGACGAAAACACTGACCCAGATTCCGGATATCGAGTATCTGAGCATCTACTGCGCGGAGCAGCCGATCACGGACGCTGCGGGAAACCCGGTGGGAATGCTTTCCGCCTCTGATTTTGTGGACAGCATCCGCGATGTCAACTCCTTCGAGCGGACGGAGCTGACGCTGTATTTTGCCAATGAGGCGGGAGACCAGCTGGTGGAGGAAAAGCGGGAAGTTATGCAGAACAGCAATACATCCCTGGAGCGCCTCATCGTGGAACAGCTGATCGAAGGTCCTCAGGAGCTTGGACATTATGCGACGATCCCGTCAGATGTGAAGCTTTTGAATGTGTCCGTCAATGATTCGGTCTGCTCGATCAACCTTGACGCGGCGTTTTTAAACAGCACTCTGGATGTGGCGGCATATATTCCGATCTATTCCATCGTGGATTCCCTTGCGGAGCTCTCGACGGTGAGCCGTGTGCAGATCCGGATCAACGGATCCCAGGACGATGTGTTCCGGGACCAGATTCCGTTAAGCACGGTATTTGAACGAAATTACGATTATATCGTAGGAGGAAAAAACGATTAAAAGGCCTTTGCTGTGTGTGACAGGGGGATTGGTACTTGGAGAGGCACTGAACCTGTGGATCCCGGCAGAGCAGATGATTTTTGGACTGGCAGTCTGGCTGCTCTTTTTGGTGTGCGTGTTTGTCCGCCGGAAGAGCAGATATGGGCTGCCGGTCTTTCTTTTTGTGGCGGGAATGTCTGCCGGATGTCTTCGGATGGGAGCGGAGCAGGCGGTTTTCTCCCGGGAGGAGGGATTTTTCCGGGAGGAACATGAGGATGGCGTGGTTCTTCAGGGAACTGTCCAGTCGGTGAAGGAGAAGGATGGGACGCTGGAGGTCGTGCTTAGGGATTGCGCAATGGAAGGTAAAGATGGGGAGTCTGGTGAGAAGCTTCGAAGAGTTTTATGTTATCTGGATGTGAATAAAACAGGGGAAGCAGCTGAGGCGGTTTCGAAGCAAAAACCATCACCCGCTGTCGGTGAGAAAATCCGAGTCTTCGGAGAGGGAAAAGCGGCAGATCCGGCGAGAAATCCTGGGGCGTTTGACTACCGTCTGTATTGCAGGTCCCGCGGAATTTCCGGGATCATCTATGTGGAGGGATATACGGTGACTGGCGGGAAGGTACATGTATTTTCGGACAGCCTGTACCGGATCCGGAGGTGCCTTTCTGAGCGGTTAAAGGCGATCGCTCTCCCAGAGGACGCTGGAATTCTGTCGGCGGTTCTCTTTGGGGAGAAGGATGATCTGGACAGTGAAATTTATGAACTTTACCGGAAGAATGGGATATCCCACCTCCTTGCCATCAGCGGGCTTCATGTCTCCATTGTGGGACTGGGAATCTGGAAGATTTTCAGGAAAGGCGGGGCGGGGTTCTGGATCTCCGGGATCTTCGCAGGGGGATTTCTCTGCGCCTACGGCATGATGGTGGGCAGCGGCGCGTCTGTGGCCCGGGCGGTGTCAATGGCAGGGCTCTCCTTTCTCGCGGCGGCCGTAGGGCGGACATACGATCTTCCGACGGCAATGTGTATTCCGGCGGCAGGATTGCTGCTTGCCCATCCGTATCTGCTGTCCCAGGCGTCCTTTCAGCTGTCCTTTCTTGCGGTGACATCACTGATCTATCCCGGCAGGCTTTTTTCTTCGCGGGGGGAAAAGCTTTTTACGGATGAAAAAATATCTGCGGCAGCGTCCGCGTTCTTTACAAGTCTTTCGATCCAGGTGGTGACAGCGCCGGTCATTCTCTGGCATTCTTTTGGGATACCGGTCTACGGGGTGTTCTTAAATCTAATTGTGATCCCGCTTATGACGTATGTGGTCATATCGGGATTTCTTGGACTAGGTCTGTCTTTTTTATCAGAATCGGTTGGGGGTGCGATGCTTGGAGGCGCGCATTATATTTTGAAATTTTATGAGGTGATATGTAATTGGACAGGGGAGCTTCCGGGGGCAGAGCTGGTGCTGGGGCAGCCGGAAATATGGAAAATTGGGTGTTATTATGGATTGATGATATTCGGAGCAGTTGTTTATGAGAGGGGGATGGAGATTGCGGAAAATAAAAAACATCGCCTGGTGTTATTATGCGCCGCCTGGCTTGCGGCATTTCTTTTCCTGATCCCATCCCGCCAAACCGGACTCTCTGCCACATTCCTCGACGTAGGCCAGGGTGACGGAATCGTTCTGCGCTCCGAATCCCATACGATCCTGGTGGACTGCGGCAGCAGCCAGCAGAAATCCATCGGAGAGAAGGTTCTGGTGCCGTATCTTAAGAGCCAGGGGGTGACGCGTCTGGATCTTGCGGTCATGACCCACGGGGACCAGGATCACATGAACGGGATCCGGTATCTTCTGGAACACCCGGAATCGGGAATCCGGGTGGGAGGTCTCATGATGCCGGAGGCGGGAAAGGATGAGATCTACGGGAAGATGGCGGAGATTGCGAAAAAGCGGGATATTCCTGTTTTTTATGCCAAAAAGGGAGATATATGGAATAACTTTCCGGGAAAAGGAATGTCCATGGAATGCCTGTCACCGGATGGCGGAACAGAGTTCACGGACCGGAATGAGGAATCCCTGGTATTCCGCCTGACCTACGGACGTTTTTCCGTGCTCCTCACGGGAGATATGGAGACATCCGGGGAGGAAACACTTTTGACTTCCGGTGTTCTGACTCCGGTGACGATATTAAAAGCCGGACATCACGGTTCCGCCACCTCATCCAGCGAAGAGTTTATAGAAAAACTGTCCCCATCCGTGACGATCCTCTCCTACGGAAGAAAGAACCGGTACGGACATCCTGCAGAGAAAGTCCGGGAGCGGCTTTTAGAACATGGATCAAAGATCTATGAAACAGGCCTTTCCGGCGCTGTCATGGTCCGGACAGATGGAAAGAAACTCAAAATAAAAACGATGCTTCCGCTTGACACAGACTGACCGTGCTTTACATCGGAAGGAAAAGTTTTAACAAGAATCAGCAAGAATTCGCCCACCTCTATAGGTGGTGAGATGAATTGCTATCTCTTGCATAGTGCCATAGTTGGCATGTAAATATCAGATTATTGCACATGGCTGTGTTGTGTATTGTAAATTTCTCCGATATTGATTTTTGTAGTCGTGCTATATCATCAATTCTGCATACAATGAATAAGCCTGAAGTCTGAAGGGAAAATAGATTGCAGATTAAGCAGAACAAATGTTCTGAAATATAATGGACAAATGATCTCATTTGTGATATAATTAAATCAGTCGAAATGAAAAGAAAGGCTGATAAATATGAGAAAACTTGACAATAATGCACATTCAGTATTTTTACTCTATTATCATCTGATCCTGGTCGTAAAGTACCGGAAAAAGGTCCTG
>NZ_WQPW01000120.1:0-240 GCF_018785465.1 Clostridium sp. MCC328 | reverse complement strand
CATTGTGCGAATGATATATTTCCTGAATCTGTGCTTGGACTTCGGCTTTAAGGGTATAATAATCCGCCTTCCGGTGTTTCCGGTAGTTGTAATAAGCATTTGGGCATATACCCAGCCGTCCAAGCAGCCAGCGAATGCCAAATTCATTATGATATTGTTCGATGAATCGATAAGCCTCTAATCGATTTCCTTTGCAAAGAATGCCGCCGCTTTTTTTAAGAAAAGATTCTCCTTACGAAG
>NZ_WQPW01000119.1:0-222 GCF_018785465.1 Clostridium sp. MCC328 | reverse complement strand
AGAACTTATCGTGCACCACTTTGATGGCGCGGTTTGCATCGTCCTTGTTCACCAATACCGAAATACGAATCTCGGATGTAGCAATCATCTGGATATTGATACCTGCATCATACAGCGCCTCGAACATATCGGAGGCCACGCCCACATGCGTCATCATACCGGCGCCCACCAGGCTGATCTTGGCCACATTATCGTCCACCTCAATGCTGTCATATTCGAGCA
>NZ_WQPW01000118.1:0-557 GCF_018785465.1 Clostridium sp. MCC328 | reverse complement strand
TATACCACAAACAGTGTAAATGGAAATATCCTGTTAAAAGATGGGAAGCTGAAGCTCCCAAAGGCAGGCTGGATCCGGATTCGGCAGCATCGTAAGATCCGGGAAGATGCCTGCCTGAAAGGCGCATCCGTCTGTATGGAAGCTGATGGGCGGTATTATGTTTCTCTTCTGTATTTTTGTGAAGAAAAGCCAGTGGAAATAAGGAACATAAGGCAGGCCGTCGGACTCGACTTTTCCATGAAAGAACTATATGTAGATTCCAATGGAAAACATGCAGGTTATCCGCACTATTTCAGAAACAGCGAGGAAAAACTGGCGAAAGCGCAGAGAAAACTGAGTCATTGCCGGAAGGGAAGCAATCGTTATAAAAAACAGCAGAAAAAAGTGGCGCGGATCCATACACATATCGCTCACCAGAGAAAAGATTACTTGCATAAAGAATCAAGAAAGATAACCAATTTCTATGATATCGTATGTATCGAAGATCTGGATCTGAAGACGATGAGCGGGGAACATCATTTTGGAAAAAGTGTTCATGACAACGGCTGGAGAATGTT
>NZ_WQPW01000117.1:0-413 GCF_018785465.1 Clostridium sp. MCC328 | reverse complement strand
TTTTTGGCTGTGGCAGTTTGGCATAGTTTGAGCTAATTTGAATAATTGAATATGAATTTGATGTAGCACACAGTATAAATGCTGGGTGCTTTTTTCATTTCAGGAACTCGTATTCCGGCGATAGAAAGAGCCGTCACTTCACTGTTAATTTTGAAGTGGCGGCTTTTTCTATTTCCAGAAGCAACAGCAATAATTAGAAATGAGGTGAAGTCAATGAACACGCAAATCATCGCCATTGCCAACCAGAAAGGGCGCTATGTGCCAGTGGCACATGTTCAGCGCCGACCGGAGCGGGAGCGGAGAAGCGTTGGCAAGACAACGACCTGTGCCAACTTGGGAATCGGGCTGGCGCAGGCCGGAAAGAAAGTCCTGCTGATCGACGGAGACCCGCAAGGCAGCCTGACGATCAGCTT
>NZ_WQPW01000116.1:0-296 GCF_018785465.1 Clostridium sp. MCC328 | reverse complement strand
GATCACCTCCTTTCTAAGGAAGAAGAAGTAAGGGTTTTATATACTGTTGAGCTTTTAAGTGAGCCTGCACGAGATGGCAGGGACGAAAGAATGGAAAAGCTTACTTTTCCAGACTTGAGTAACTGACAGATCGTATTGACGGACTACGCGAAACGGCTTAGGGAGCGAAGCTCCGTAAGATGATTCGCACAGGACAGCAGGCGGGATTAAAAGCATAAGAATTCCGGTGCCGATGCGCTTATGGGACACACCCGTTCCCATCCCGAACACGACGGTTAAGACGTAAGCGGCCGATG
>NZ_WQPW01000012.1:0-8827 GCF_018785465.1 Clostridium sp. MCC328 | reverse complement strand
GATGGCGAGTGGTATTGCTACGACAAAAACGGTGACGCATATACAAACGTATTCTGCTCCAGCAATGGTAAAGAGTACTACGTAGGAGACGACGGACAGCTCGTTCGTTCCGAGTGGGTTGACTACGATGGTTCCTACTATTTTGTAAACAGCAGCGGTGCTAAGATCACAAACGACTGGAGATTAACAACTCCGTACGATGATGACACAGCTGACGAGGAGTGGTACTACTTCAAGTCCAACGGTAAGAGAGCCGAGAACGAGAAGATCACTTACAAGGGAAAAACATACTACTTCGATACAGACGGAAAGATGCTCACAGGTTGGGTAACAACTGGTGACAGCGCAACATCCGTTAACGAAGCTACTGGTTATGAGAAAGACCACACATTCTACTGCGACGAGACAGGTGCTCGTGTAGAGGGTGCATGGGTTAAAGACACAGAGCCGGGCACAGACGATGATGATGCAGATGCAGACGAGTACTGGTACTACTTAAAGAAAGCTACCGGTAAGCCGGCAACAGGCAAGCAGTCCAACATCAATGGTCAGATTTACCTCTTCAACGAGGAAGGTCAGATGCAGGTTGGTTGGGTAGCTCGTTCTGATTCTTCCACAAAGAACTTTGTTCAGTTAGACAAGGAAGATGAAGAGCAGGATATGATCCTCTTAAGCGAGTATGCAGACAGCGAAGTTTACTACTGCGGTGATGAGGATGACGGACACGCAAAGAAGAATAAATGGTTAAAGACATGGCTTCCGAGCGATACAGAAGAAGAGGAAGATGATAAAGAGTGGTTCTGGTTTGACAAGAACGGTAAACTCTACAGAGCATCCGGTTCTGACGCTACTGTTAAGGCTCAGAAGTATAAACTCGAAGAGGGTGACCTCGTTTATGATGGCGATAGCATTACTGGCGTAGAGAAGAAGAAAGTTAACTCCAAGGATTACTGGTTCAGACCGGATGGTGTTATGCTTGCTAAGTTCTACATGATTGATGACAATATGTACTACTTCGGTGGATCTGATGATGGTTCCATGAAGACTGGTTCTCAGACAGTAAAAGACAACACTGGTGATTCCTATAAGTTCTACTTCTATACAAAAGATACTTATGGATACAAGAAGGGTGCCGGTGTAGTAGGTAACCAGAGCAACAAGCTTTACTACTATGGTATGCTTATTCAGGCTGATGATTACAAATATCAGTTAGCTACAATCGCAAAAGATGGCGTAGATTACAGCTTCATCGTTAACTCCAATGGTACAATTCAGCACTCCAAGAGCACTGAGTATAAAGAGGATGGCGATGTATTAATCGCAACAGGTATTAAGGATGCATCTGGAAAAGCTACAGAGACTAAGTTTGTAGAAAACGGTCAGTTCAAGTATGCAATCAGCAATGAAGCTAACAACTGGGATACTGTATCTAAGAATGTTGCTGACATTGATATGAGTGGTTTCGTTCAGGGTAAGTAATCCAAGCGATTGATTAAAATTAGAAATTCTAATTGCAAACATGATGGGCAGGAAGTGATTCCTGCCCATTTTTTGCGTAATTTTTGTATAAACGTAAACAGATGGAGAAAAATCTTCGCCTGAATTGTGTAATTAGCACTCATATAGCAAAATCAGGCAGGGAAATAATCCCTGCCTGAAATCGTTTTGCAATTAGAATTTCTAATTCAAGATATTATTGAATATATTACTGGAAGAAGTTTCCAAGATTTACATCGATAACATCTTTCTTGATAGTCTTTGTATCTTCGATAGCATATTTAGCCTGACCATCTTTTACGAATGTTGTCGGAATAACAACGTCCTTACCATCTTTGTCTTTCTGAGTATAAGCGCCAGTCTTAACTAATACTTCGCCGTCTTCCTTATACTCTGTATTTGCAGAGTGCTGGATTGTACCATTGGAGTTAACGATGAAGCTGTAATCAGTACCATTAATCGTAATTGTTGCTACCTGATACTTGTAATCATCAGCCTGAATCGGAAGTCCATACCAGTAAAGCTTGTTGCCCTGATTACCAACTACACCAGCGCCCTTGCTAAGACCGTGCTTACCATCCGGAGTCTTGTAAGATGCAGCCTGATCTTTTGTATAGAAGTAGAACTTATAAGTATCACCAGTATTGTCCTTAATGGACTGAGAACCAGTCTTCATGGAACCATCATCGGATCCACCGAAGTAGTACATAGCATCGTTGATTAAGTAGAACTTAGAAAGCATTACGCCATCCTTTGTGGACCAGTAATCCTTGGAGCTAACTTTCTTCTTGGAGATAACACCTGTGGATTCATTAGTGTCTTTCTTAAGAGTACCCTCATCAAGTTTGTACTTCCAAGCGTCAGATGCTGTTGCAGAACCTTTGTTTTCTCCGCTTCTGAAGAGTACACCGTCCTTATCGAACCAGAACCACTCTTTGTCATCATCCTCTTCAGATGTGTTGTCCGGAGGCCATGTCTTTGTCCACTTATTCTTCTTAGCGTGTCCGTCGTCCTCATCGCCGCAGTAGTAAACAGCTGCATTTCCTGCTGCGCTCATAGACTTCTCATCATCTTCTTTATCGAGCTGAACAAACTTAGCGCCGTTCGTATCTGTAGCAGCTACCCAACCATGCTGCATCTGACCTTCATTATTGAAGAGGTAGATCTGACCGTTGATGTTGGACTGTTTGCCTGTTGCCGGCTTACCGGTTGTTTTCTTTAAGTAGTACCAGTACTCATCCTCATCAGCGCTGTCATCATCGTACGGAGTTGTTAATCTCCAGTCGTTTGTAATCTTTGCACCGCTGCTGTTTACGAAGTAGTAGCTGCTGTCGTACTCAACCCAGCTGGAACGAACAAGCTGTCCATCCTCACCTACGTAGTACTCTTTACCATTGCTGGAGCAGAATGTGTTCTCGTATGCGTCACCGTTTTTGCCGTAGCACTGCCACTCGCCATCAACCATCATCCAGGTTCCCTTGGAAGCTGCGAAAGATGTCATGGAAGCGCCTAATGCTAACAGAGCTGCTGCGGATACTATTGCAGCAATTTTAGTCTGCTTTCTCATAATTAATGCACTCTCCTTTTGTTTTTTTGAAATGCTTTTTGAAATTCCTAATTGCATTACGAAGCCATTATACGTCCGATAAGTAAAATTATCGTGGGTTCGGAAACGGGGTATTTCGACCGTTATTTCTTGCATCTTTTGGGGGCAGACTATATAATATTCTTAAATACGTGCGATTGCTGAGAGGAGGATGTAAATGTCCAATATGAATATTCCCGTCGGGATTTCAGATTTTAGAAGGATCAGAGAAGAGAATTATTACTACATTGACAAAAGCGGACTTATATCTACTCTTTTAGAAAATACACCTGCGCAGGTTACCTTGATCACACGGCCACGGCGCTTTGGAAAGACTTTGGGAATGAGCATGCTGGCAAACTTTTTTGATATTTCACAGGACAGCAGACAGCTATTTAAAGGATTAGAAATTTCCGGGAACCAGGCACTGTGTGCAGACTGGATGAACCAGTATCCAACTATTTTTTTATCTTTTAAGGATATAGGGGGTACGTCATTCGAGAATGCGTTTAATCTTTTAAGATTTGTCATCGCGCAGCTTTATGACAATTATAAGTTCCTGTTGGATGATCCAGACATTCCATCTGCTCAAAAGGAAATCTTCCAGCGTTTACAGCAGCAGACGGCCTCACTCACGGATATTCAAGGTGCTTTGCTTATTTTGACGAAAATGCTGTATAGCTATTATAAAAAACCTGTAATCATCCTGTTAGACGAATATGATGTTCCGGTCGCAAAGGCAAGTTCAAATGGTTATTATGATGCTATGCTTGAAATCATGAGGCCTATGCTCAGCACAGTGCTGAAGGACAATCCATCTTTGCGTCTGGCGGTAATTACCGGCTGCCTGAAAATAGCAAAAGAAAGTATTTTCACCGGTACCAACAACCTGGTTTCGGATACAATTCAATCCACGCATTTGAATGAATACTTCGGATTTACTCAGGCGGATGTGGACCAAATCCTGTCAGATTTTCATTTTGAGCGCAACAAGACACTAATAAAATCCTGGTATGACGGATATCATTTCGGTGACTTCGACGTATATTGCCCATGGGATGTTATGAATTATATCCGGGATCTTAAAATTGATCCAAGCGCAAGACCGTCCAGCTATTGGAAAAACACCAGTGATAACGCGATTATCCGCTCATTTATTGATTTCGCGGGCGGCAATATTACAAGAAAGCTGGAGAGCCTTCTTTCTGGTGGTTACATTATTCAGCGCGTGGATGATATGCTCACGTATGATTATCTGCATTCTTCGGAGGACAATCTCTGGAGTGTCCTTTATTTGACAGGATATTTAACGAGTGTACGCGATGAGGCTATTGCAGGAGATATTCCTGAGGGAACGTCCGCACTTATGATTCCGAATGAAGAGATCCGTGAAATATTTGAAACAACGATCATGAAATGGTTTGACGATACAGCCAAAGGCTGGAACCGCAGCCGGTTGTTCAATGCTGTGTGGACGGGCGATGCTGATGCTGTCACAGAAGAGATGACGAAACTTCTTAGGAAAACGATCAGTTATCACGGCTACAGAGAAGATTTCTATCATGCATTTCTGGCCGGAATCTTTGCAGGGGCCGGGTATACAGTTGATTCAAACAAAGAGCATGGCGAAGGGCGAAGCGATGTTGTTATTTATGATGAGGCCAACAGCCGCGTTGCAATCTTTGAAGCGAAGTATTCCAGGAACCAGGAACTTCTGCTGTCTGAATGTGATCGTGCACTCAATCAGATCAATGACCGGATGTATGCAGAGGAATATGCAGATGATTATGCAGATGATTATGATGAGATTCTTTGTTATGGAATCGCTTTCTTTAAAAAACGCTGCGTTGTAAAGAAGAAATGATTTTTATGAAAAGCAGAGCCTCATTTTGTTCTCGACAGCGCATTTGATAGCACATACAATTTCACGGGTTATATTGTAAAAATCTCACCGATTGGAATTAACGGATCTCACGGTTTGGAAACAAAAAGCTTAGAACTAAAACAGACGTATAAAGTCAAAATAAAATCGAGCCCTCTACTATACCGTGGGCTCGATTTAAATTTGGCTATTTTACCAGTTGTTCGATTATGCAATCATGAGATTTACTCTTCTTATCGTAGTTAATTCTAACAAGAAGAACATTTCCATGATAAGAATCTAATATAGAGTCATACTTCTTTTCTTTAATCTGTCTCAAGGCTGTCTCGGCTGCTTGGTTCCACTTCAGTTCGAGAATCATTGCTGGTACATCCGGAAATTCTTTCTTTGGAATAAACACCAAATCCGCAAATCCCCGGCCAGTCGGCATTTCGCGAATTGGCTTAAAGTAATACTGTAATGCACCTAAATATGCGATGCTCAGCACACTGCTCAAAGAATTCTCATTATTGTAGGTTATCGCGGATGTATATTCGGAATGAAAATACTCGATCATTTGAGCAACCGTTTCACAATCAGCATCCCAGGTTGCTCGGAGAAGCTCCTCAGACTTTAATTGTAGCTCTGTAAACTCATTCCATTGGCGGTCTTCAACAGCGTCGATCAGTTCCTGCCGGATTTCCTCATTCGGCACAAATGCCGTTCTGTTCACCGAATCATAAGCCACATACCCCAAGTGAATCAGCAACGTCAATATATCATCTTTATTTTTAAACGTCACCATATCGTTCTGGTACGTTGCGGTCTTCACCTTTACTGGGCTGCCTGCAACCATGTCGATCATAGCTGTTTTCAAACCATCAAAGTTCATATTGATAAGCGGTACAATCGATTCATAAGTGCCGGTTTTTGACCAATAACTCTGAAAATCTCCCCATGTCATCACGCTGACAACAGCCTTAGGATTGTAGATTTGCGTCCCAGACAGAAGATAGCCATCATACCAGCGTTTTACTTCAGAAAAATCTTTGTTATATTCTACACAAAGTTTCCTCACTTCATTTTCAGTGAACCCGATATATGGAGCGAATACTTTTGCATCCAGCATTGTAAATTCATCGAAATTATTTAATGCCGACTGCGTCTTTACTTTCTTGATCGGAAGAATTCCGGTCAAAAATGCTAAATGCAAGAATTTAGTTGGCTCATTTCCTTTGAACATCCCACGAAGGAAATTGATATATTCTTCCTGGACCACGAGATCAGAAGATTCATCTCGAATCAGGACGTCCCATTCATCAATGATAACAATAAATTTCTTCCCTGAACAGCTGTTAATATAAGATAACGCACCATAAACAGTTGTTACAGAATCAGGAATATAATCGGGATACATTTCTTTTAATTCCCTGATAACATTGGTATTTATATAAGTCACGGTCTGCTTTGTAGAACCTGCGTCCATACTACACCACTGAATATCAAGATGAATCACATCGTACTTATTCAGATGCTTTTTATAACTCTCAGTCTTGCTGATGGCTAAATCGGCAAACATAGCATCTGAATCGCAGCCTCTACTGTAATACGCAGTGAGCATATTGGCAGTAATCGATTTTCCGAAGCGTCGCGGTCTGCTGTTGCAGATCATTGCGCGGTCCGTATTCAGCGCCTTGTTGGTATACGCAAGTAGTTCAGTTTTATCTACATATATATCTGAATTCAGGATAACCTGAAACGCACTGTTGTCTGGATTTACAAATCTTCCCATACAACCCACCTCTTTCTGCCTATTACTCATATCGCATTTTAGAAACAATTCTTAAGAATATTATATAGTCCACCCACAAAAGATGCAAGAAATACCAGCCCCGGATACATCGCTTTCGGGTCTGCGATAAACAAAAATGTTAAAGGTAAATATCACGCTGCTGACACAGGACTCATGGTGGAAAACGCATCGCAATATTCACGTAGATTCAGAAGTCTGATCGTTAGAGCATCATGGTCATATAAACCGGAAGGTACAGGATCTGGTCTTCGAATTTTAAATCTTTTGTATAGATAATATAGCGATCCTGTACTTTGATCAACAACCAGGTATTTTATCACTGCTAATGTTCATATGATTTATATGGATCACGATAATCGAAAATGTTTTATTCTGATATAAAACTCTCAAGCATACTCATTCCCAAGTTTTTCCCAAAGCGCCGCGGCCGGGTAATGAGAGTTGCCAATGAAATCCGAAATACTAACTGGAACATTTATTTTTGACATATATGCCCCCTTATAAATGGTATCCCCAGGTTAATTCCACTCCTTCATTAACAGGAATTCTCTAATATTTTTGTGCTTAATCCCATTCCTGCTAAAATCGAACTCGTCCATTGAGACAACGTACTTAGGAAAGTTATCCCGGACGGATTCATATATACCAAACTCACGTTGAATCGTTTCTTCGGATGCAAGAAGATAGGTAACCTGTACATAGATTTTCTGTTCCTGCTTCTGACAGATAAAATCAATTTCTTTTGCGCCGATTTTTCCCACAGTTATTGCATACCCACGGCGAAGTAATTCCATATACACAATATTTTCGAGTACCAGATTGATATCCCGCATGTTGCCGCCGAAAACCGCTTCACGTAATCCGTGGTCAGCCATGTAATATTTTTCGTTGGTTGACAATACCTGCTTTCCTTGAATATCCTGCCGCTTTACCTGGTAGAATAAATATGCGCTGACACAATACTGAATATAATTTAATACCGTATCAGTGGCTACTGTGCGCCGCTCATTTTTCAAGAACTTAGTAATAGATGTAGCGGCAAAAGTTGTTCCTATATTTCCGATCACATAAGTGACAATTCTGGTGAGCAGATCAATATCGCGTATTTTATTTCGTTTCACCACATCATTTAAAACAACGGAGTTATAGACGTCTGTAAGATACTGCCTGCTTGGCTCTTCAACAAAATGAAGATTAGCCAGATACGGCATTCCTCCCAACGTTAGATATCTTTGAAACACCACTGAATCCGTAACATCCGGAAAAATGTCTTTATAGAGTTCCATAAATTCTGCATATGAGAACGGATAAATCGTAAATTCTACATATCGACCACCCAAGACGGTCGCAAGCTCACCGGAGAGCAGGCGGGCATTTGAACCTGTGATATAGATATCGCAATCCATTTCGACTCGTAAGGAGTTAATACATTTCTCCCAGTCCGTCACTTCCTGAATCTCATCAAAAAACAGGTAGACTTTTCCAGATATCTCCGACGCACGATTAACTACCTCGCAATGAAGAGCCTGTGCCGTACAGAGATTTGCGTTCCGCATATCCTCAAAATTAAATGCAATAAATTGTGTCTCTGGAACACCGGACTCTTTTAACTCTTCCTTTATCAGGTCTAACATAACAGATTTTCCGCAGCGTCGAATACCAGTCATGACCTTAACAAGATCAGTTCCAATAAATGGACGGATCCTGCTCATATATAATTCACGTTTTATCAAAAAATCAGCCTCCATTTCTACAACAATTATTCTCAAATTATAGGTTCAGTATATCAAATATATATACGATTTTCAAATGGAATATTCATGTTTTATCGGTTATGATCGATAAAGTTTGAAGGAATGCGAACCACGATAATTTTACTTATCGGAAGTATAATGGCTTCGTAATGCAATTAGGAATGTCAAAATGCGTTTCAAAAAAGGAGAATGCATTAATTATGAGAAAGCAGACTAAAATTGCTGCAGTAGTATCCACAGCAGCTCTGTTAGCATTAGGCGCTTCCATGACATCTTTCGCAGCTTCCAAGGGAACCTGGATGATGGTTGATGGCGAG
>NZ_WQPW01000115.1:0-361 GCF_018785465.1 Clostridium sp. MCC328 | reverse complement strand
CCGGCTGCCATGAATAGCCTGGGCGAATGTTATGCGATGGGACGGGGCGTGCCGCGGGATTTGGAAACGGCCATGGAATGGTATCGCCGCGCGGCGGAGCTGGGCGAAGCCATGGCGGATTACAACATGGGATGGCATTTGGAGCAGGCAGGGAAGCTGTCTGAGGCGTATGCCCATTACCGCAAAGCTGCCGATGGGAATGACGACAGCGCCTGGTGGGCGTTGGGGCGTTTTTATGAAAACGGCGTCGTCGTTGCGCAGGACGGAAAGGAAGCGCGCCGCTGCTATGAAACTGGCGAGAAATTGGGCAGTGTGAAATGCAAAATGCGCTTGGCGCGCTGCAAGCTTTTGGGTATCGGCG
>NZ_WQPW01000114.1:0-26848 GCF_018785465.1 Clostridium sp. MCC328 | reverse complement strand
TTTAGGCTACATGGGTCAATTTTGGGATTCATGGTACAGTTACCAGTTCAGATACTGCTCCGTGAATAATTCAGGTTTATTTTATATAACCTGTCCATGGTTTCAGCATTTTTGAAGTTTAACTGCTTTAGAAAAAATTACAGGTATTTTAAAATATCAGATATCGAATCAATATGGTAATCCGCCTTGCTCTGATCGAACCCGAACCGGTCATCTTTGAGGCCAGCGATCGACATTCCGGCCCGGTATGCCGCCTCGATCCCCACAGTGGAATCTTCCACGACAAAGCACTCATCCTCACGGATTCCCAGAGTATCCGCTGTATAGTGGTAGATCTCCGGATTCGGTTTGCTCTGTTTGAACTGTTTTCCGCTGACGATCAGGTCAAATTCCGGGCGCATGCCCACCTCCTCCACGATCCTCGAGATCAGCTTCGGACCTGTGGAGGATACCAGGGCGACCGTATAGCCGCGGCGCTTTAACTCCTGCACGGTGGTCTTCATCTCCGGGCGGAAGATCTTCCGGTAGTCGATCCGGCTGTAAATGTCCCTGCCGGCCCACTCTTTGATCAGTGTCTCCCAGCTCTCACCGTTGTCTACGGCCCGCTCCATGACCATCCAGCTATCCTGCCTGCTGCGGCCCACCATCGGGTTGATATCTTCCATTGTGACCGCCGGATTCTTCTCTCTCGCGAATTCCAGCAGATATTTCATGTATACAAATTCACTGTCTACCATAACACCGTCCATATCAAAGAGGACTGCGCGGATCGGGCGTGTGATTTTCATGTGTATTCCTTTCTAATGACCTGTCAAAATAGTTTCTGTGTTTTTCTCGCTCTCGTTCCAGTCAGGAATGACGCACAGCGAATTTTACTGGTTTAGATTGTTTTATCGTAAGGATCTTAATCCGACTCCCCATAATACAGAAAAGGCGGCTTAAGTGTAAGCCGCCTATATTCTATCGTATTTCCTTCTATTTTGCAAGAATCCCGCGCATTTTCAGGTAGTCTACCACGCACTCCACCATATCATCGTAGGAAAGTTTCGTGGTGTTGATCATCAGATCATAGTTCTCAAGATTCTCCCAGCTCTTTCCGGTATAGTAGCGGTAATAGTCGCGGCGCTCCCGGTCGATCCGCTTAATATTCTTTAAGATATCTTCCTCCGGGAAGTATCCTTTCTCACGGACTTTGTTGATCCTCTCCTCGATCTCCGCATACACAAAGAGCCGGACAAGGTTTTCAGTTCCGTCGAGGACATAGTCGGCGCAGCGGCCGATAATAATACAGGATTCTTCCTGAGCCAGTTTCCGGATGACCGATGACTGGAACCGGAACAGGTTGTCAGATGAGATCAGGTCAGATCCCAGAGACGGGGTTCCGTTTTCCGGAATCAGAGAGTGGATGATCCGGTATAACAGCTTATTTCCGGCTTTTTCATCGGCAAGGTGGAAATAGCTCTCGCGGATCCCGCTCTCCTCGGAGGTCATCTTTAAGATCTCCTTATCGTAAACATGAAGTCCAAGGCGCTCGCCGAGACGTTTCGCCATCTCCGCTCCGCCGCTTCCATACTGTCTTCCGACCGTGATCACAAATTTCTTATTCTCCGCCATAAATGCCTCCTTCTTCCCCTCCCGCCTCTCGGCAGATGTACCTGGAAAAATCATGGGAATACTTTTTATTCTATCTGTATTTTACCATATATAGTTTGAAATTTTAAGTCTTTTTTATAATATTTTCGCTGTTTTTCAGCTCCTTCGTAAGTTTCACAATTACAAAATACAGGCATATAACTCATGTCTTTACAAGCAATGTCGGATATCCCAGCTTTCGAAGTTCCTGCTCCTGCCGCACTGCATTTTCCATATTCCGGAATGCCCCGGCGCGGACATAATAAAGTCCGTCCTTAAACGTCATAAACGCAGGGAATCCCTGGGATTTCAGGTGCTCCACTTCCCTCTCCGCGTTGGCTCTTACCCGATAGATCCCGGTCTGAACCATATAAAAGCCCGGCATCTCCTCGCCTGCCGTCTGCTTTTCCAGCTCCGCAAATGTCTGCACGATCCCATCCGCGATGGCATCCGCGGTCCGGCTCATGTTCTCATCGAAGAAGTCATTGTCCTTCTCATTGTCGATAAATCCAACTTCCACAAGAACCGCCGGAAGTGCTGTATCCCTGAGGACCACAAGATTCGGCCGCTCACTGATTCCAAGGTCGTTCCAGCCCACCGCCGCAAGCTTTTTGTTGATATTCTCCGCAAATGTCTCCGCATCGCCACCTCTCCCAAAGATCAGGCTCAGAGTTCCGGAAGCAGCCCCCGGCACCGCCATGGCATTCCGATGGATCGACAAAAACAGATCCGCCGTGGAGCTGTTCCCGATCTGCGCCTTCTCATATGGACTGTTGTATACATCGCCGACTCTCGTGTACTCCACCCGGACCCCCCGGCGTTCCAGGGCATTTCCGATATCATAAGACAACGCCAGCGTATCGTCCTTCTCCCGTCTGTTCCCATATACCGCCCCCGGATCACTCCCGCCGTGACCCGGATCAATGATGACACTGTTCTGCTTTGCCAAAATTATTCTCCTTTTTCATAAATTTTATGATATGATACAATCATTGAGTCCAAAATCTGCGCTGTCCGGATACCCACAGCGATTTTTTGAATGAATGATCGGATACCTTATCATATTCCCGTATCATCAGACCTGCGCCATCCATGTCTTAAAACTTTCCCTGGCAATCACACGAAAGGATCTCTTTACACCATGTTAATCGTATTCAACCAGATGGTGAGTCTCTTTCTCTTAATGCTCACCGGCTATCTCGCCAACCGATCCGGCGTGATCGATAAGACTTTTGAGTCGAAGGTCTCCCGGTTTATCGTAAATATCTCCCTGCCCGCGACGATCTTAAACGCAGTCACGGGATCTGATATGGCCCATGACCAGGAGATGTTGCCGATCTTTGTGGCGGCGGTCTCCATCTTCCTGGTGGCCCATGTGATCTGCCACTTTATTCAGAAGACCATCCGCTGGAACCCGACATATGAACTCATGTTAAACTACAGCAACCTGGGATTCATGGGAATCCCGATCATCTCCACGATTTACGGTGGGGAGTATGTGCTGCATGTTTCGATTTTCATGATGACATTTAACCTGAGTCTTTTTAGTTACGGAGTGTATCTGCTGTCAAAAGATGACGCAAAAAATACTGCTGCGGCTGCTGTTTCTGAAGTGCAGGCTGCCGCTCCAGAAAACAGCGGTTCTCAGAAATCCACCGGGTTCAACGCCAAAAGGCTTCTCTCCCCCGGAATCCTCTCCGCATTCCTCGCCATCGGCATTTATCTTCTCGATATCCGCCTCCCGCAGCATGCGGTCAGCCTGTTTTCTACCATTGGTGTCACAACAACACCGCTTGCGATGATCGTCATCGGTTCCACTCTGGCCGGAGTGAAGTTTTCCACGGTGTTTACCGATAAGGAATTGTATCTCTTCTCCTTCCTGAAGCTCCTGGTTCTCCCGATGATCACCTTTTTCGTCCTGAGATTCTTTATCAAAGACCGTACATTATTGGAGATCTCCACGATCCTCTCCGGCTGCCCCATCGCTGGAAACGTGTCCATGCTCTGTATGGAATACAACCGGGATGTCACCCTGGTGTCGAAAGGGATCTGTATCTCCACTCTGCTGTCCATGATCTCGATCCCGATCGTGTCGGCGTTGGTTGCGATCTTATAAATATCTCTGCCGCAGGCCATCCAACAATTGGTTGGAAATTCCTGCGGCAGATTAAAAAACGCTGTTTTTGCAGCAAAAAGGACACCTGAACCAGAAATACCCTCGTATCTCTCGTTCAGATGTCCTTTTATTTTTCCTATGTATCTTATTCCTGTACCTGCACGCCTCGTGGACCTACATGGGTGGCAAATACCACCTGGGTACTGGTCTTGCCGAACTTCTGGAGCTGGCCGAGGAAGCTATCGAGCTGCATTGTGCTCTCGAAGGCAACCTTCATGATCACGGAGTATTCTCCGGTAACGCTGCTGCACTCTAAGATGTTCGGGATTCCTTCCGCGTAGTGATAGAATTTCTGCTTGTCCTCCGGAAGCACGTTGAGGTTGATGAAGGCGAGGATGTGATATCCGAGCTTCATCGGATCGATCTGTGCCTGGTAGGATGTGATGATTCCATCTTTTTCCAGTTTTTCAATTCTTGCTGAAACCGCCGGGGAAGAAAGGAATGTCTTCTCCGCGATCATTTTCAAGGACGCTCTCGCGTTATGCTGCAGGATCTGCAGAATCTCCCTGTCAATATGATCCATAATTATCTCCTTTGTTCCGGTTTTCAAGTATATTTAGCTGTGTCATATGCCCGGAACTCCTTATCTATATACAGATAACCGTTCAGCCGCGCCGCATCCCTGCGGCAGACATCTGTGATATCCAGACCACCAAACGATTCCTGCGTTCATGTTTTATCTATGCTGCCCGACCGTATTTTCACGGATCCAGCACTGTTTTAAAGGCACCCGGCTGCTGTCAGTCTGGTATTTCAGATCTCCCCGTGGAACACTTCCGCCGCCGGACCTGTCATAAATACAGTGTCCTTTTCTCTGTCCCAACGGATCAGAAGGTCGCCGCCGAGCAGTGTCACGCGGACTTCATCGTCAGTAAGACCGTTTAAGATGCAGGCGACCGCCGTCGCGCAGGCACCTGTTCCGCAGGCAAGAGTCTCTCCGGAACCGCGCTCCCAGACACGCATATTTACATGTCCGCGGTCTACGATCTCCACGAATTCCGTGTTGGTGCGGTCCGGGAATTTTTCGTGGACTTCAAAGGACGGGCCGATCTTTTCGATCTCCATATCCTTGATTCCATCCATAAATACCACCGCGTGGGGATTTCCCATGGACACGCCGGTAAAACAGTACTCTTTTCCATCCACCGTGATCGGCTCCCCGATCTCGGAGGTCTGCACCGGACGCCCCATATCCACCGTCACAAGCTCTACCTTGCCGTCTTTTAATTTCATAGACAGATGCTTGATTCCGGATGCAGTCTCCACGTCGATCTCCGTCTTAT
This sequence comes from Clostridium sp. MCC328, assembly GCF_018785465.1. NCBI lineage: Bacteria > Bacillati > Bacillota > Clostridia > Eubacteriales > Clostridiaceae > Clostridium > Clostridium sp. MCC328. The sequence continues at coordinate 21,757 of NZ_WQPW01000114.1, read as the reverse complement.
CCACGATTCCGTGGTCATAGGCATATTTTCCGACACAGCGGATCCCATTTCCGCACATGGCACCCCGGGATCCATCCAGATTGTACATGTCCATCTGGCAGTCCGCAACCCTTGACGGCTTAATTAAAATCAATCCGTCCGATCCGATTCCGAAATGGCGGTCACTGACCATCTTTGCCGTCCCGCAGGGATCTTCCACAGTCTCTTCAAAACAGTTTACATAAACATAATCATTTCCGATGCCCTGCATCTTCGTGAATTTCATATTTTCTCTCCTATATGCTCCATCCCCTGTGCGAGGATCGTCTGGATGTGACCGTCCGCAAGAGAGTAGAGAACGCTCTTTCCTTCCCTGCGGAACTTGACAAGACGCATCTGCTTCAGGATCCGAAGCTGGTGGGAGATCGCAGACTGTCCCATTCCGAGAAGACTTGCAATATCGCACACACATAACTCCGACTGGCTGAGTGCATACAGAATACGGATCCTTGTGGAATCGCCGAAGACCCGGAAGAATTCCGCAAGATTCTGGAGCTCCTCGCCTTCCGGCATCACGTCCATCACCCGTTTTACCACCTTGTCGTGGACATGAATAAACTCACAGTGCGGGGCGATCTTTTCGTCCTCTCTGATACCCATGTTCCTGCTCCTTTACTGCTGCTGCCGCAGGTCATACGGACAGCAGTTCTTTCCACGCAGTTAGCGCACGAGAAGTTTGCTTACTTCGTACTGCTCCTCCGGGATGTCTTTCTTCATATTCAGTGCCTCCTGGATATCGAAATCCACGAACTTGCCGTCCTTGTAGGCTACGATACGGTTGCTCTTTCCTTCCGCCAGAAGTTCTGCAGCTCTCGCACCCATGATGGACGCGTAAACACGGTCCTTACAGGTCGGTGTACCGCCTCGCTGGATGTGGCCAATGATGGTGGCACGGGTCTCGATACCTGTCGCCGCCTCGATCCTTCTTGCCATGGAAGTGGAGTGTCCGATTCCTTCAGCGTTGATAATGATGTGATGCTTTTTGCCGCGCTTTCTGTTCTCAATGATCCGGTTGATCAGGTACTGCTCATTGCCGTCGTAGCGCTCCGGAAGGAGAATATCCTCCGCGCCGTTGGCAATACCGCACCAGAGAGCGATATATCCGGCATTTCTTCCCATAACCTCGATGATACTGCAGCGCTCGTGGGAGGTGGAAGTATCACGGACTTTATCGATGGCTTCCATCGCTGTGTTTACAGCGGTATCGAAACCGATCGTATAGTCGGTACAGGCGATATCAAGGTCAATGGTTCCCGGAAGACCGATCGTGTTGATTCCGAGAGCGGAAAGCTTTCCGGCACCGCGGAAGGAACCGTCTCCTCCGATCACAACGATACCATCGATACCATGTTTCTTACATACCTCAGCGCCACGCTTCTGGCCTTCCTCAGTTGTGAACTCCTCACAGCGGGCTGTGTAAAGGATCGTACCGCCGCGGTTGATCGTGTCCGCAACGCTGACGCTGTCCATATCTACGATTTCTTCCTGAAGGAGTCCGGCGTAGCCACGCATGATTCCTTTTACCTTCAGGCCTTTATTGATAGCGGTTCTTACAACCGCACGGATTGCCGCATTCATTCCAGGGGCATCTCCGCCGCTGGTCAATACTCCGATCGTTCTGACTTCTTTCTTTGACATATGGGTTTCCTCCATAAAAAAATTCTGTCAATCATTCGCCGTACACGTCCTTATTTTAATGTAACTGCTCAGTTTTTTCGCAGTCACATGCAAAAATCCATTCCGGATCGACTTCGCCGATGGGATTTTTGCCTTCCAGCCAATGTTCTCTTACGGTCAGCGCAGTGAATGCACAGACCTACCAAACAGTTCCATTTTAATACACTTTGCCCTTCTTTTCAATGACCTTTTGCACAACTTTGACATTTTTTTCACCAAGGATCTTATACAGGCGGTTCAGAAGATCCGGCCCTGCGAGGACTGCCCAGTTTTCGGAAAGTCTGCGCATTTTCCGTTCTTCTTTTAAATACATAATGACCCGGTCTTTTCCGTCGGAATCACGGAGTGCCGCCATGACATCGTCGATGTGGCTCGCGTAGAATGCCTGATTTTCGAACTGAAGCCAAAGCTCATTCGGGATATCGGTGAACGGGATCACTTCCTCGCAGATCAGCTTTCCTACCGGGTCATCACCGATGGACGCCCGGCCGCGGATAAACACCTTGTTTTCCTCGGTGAACGCCTGACGGTTCTTCTCGTAGATCTTCGGGAACACGAGAACTTCCACCGTGCCCACAAGATCCTCAACGGTGATGAATGCCATGAGCTGGTTCGTCTTTGTAGTCTTCACCTTTTTCGACGTGATCATTCCGCCGATGACCACATTGGAATTATCCTCCACAATGGTCTTTCCGACCTCATCCACAACGAAATCGGAAGTTCTCGCCGTCACATTTTTCTCCCAGAGTTCCCGGTATTCCTCCATCGGATGACCGCTGACATAGATGCCGATGGTCTCCTTCTCGAATGCCAGAAGTGTCTGCTTGTCATACTCGCCCACATCCGGGAACGTGATATGGAAGTTGTCCTTTTCCTCCTCCGGGGCGATGTCAAAGAAGCTCATCTGGCCTTCCATGACCGTCTTTTTCTCTTTTGACTTGCTCTCCAGAAGGTCGCCGGAGACGATAAGCTTCTGCTTTCTCGTTCCCGGAAGTGTGTCCAGGGCACCAGATTTAATGAAGCTCTCCAGCGTTCTCTTATTGACTTCCTTGTTGGACATTCTGGACACAAAATCATCGAGGTTTTTGAAGAGACCGCCGCTCTCACGCTCGGCGATGATCACGTCCACCACGGCCCGGCCCACACTCTTGATGGCGGAAAGTCCGTAACGGATACCGTTTCCGGATACGGAGAAGCCGCTGTATCCCTCGTTGATATCCGGCGGCAGAATCGGGATTCCCATGTTCCGGCAGGCGAGAATGTACTCGGAGACCTTCGTGGTGTTGTCCATCACGGAGGTCATGAGCGCCGCCATGAATTCCTTTGGATAATAATATTTTAAAAACGCGGTCTGGTATGCAACCACCGCATAGGCCGCCGCATGGGACTTGTTGAAGGCGTACTTTGCGAAGTCCGTCATGTCATCGTAAATCTGGTTTGCCGTCTTCTCGTCGATCCCGTTGGCGATACAGCCCTTTACGCCCTCTTCCTCATTTCCGTAAACAAAGTTCTGGCGCTCCTTCGCCATGACCGCCGCCTTTTTCTTCGACATGGCACGGCGCACAAGGTCGCTTCGGCCGAGGGTATATCCGGCGAGATCGCGGACGATCTGCATGACCTGCTCCTGGTAGACGATACAGCCGTAGGTCGGCTTTAAGATCGGCTCCAGCTGCGGGCAGGTGTAGGTGATGGATTCCGGGTCATTCTTTCCCTTTAAATATTTCGGAATAAAGTCCATTGGACCCGGACGGTACAGGGAGATTCCGGCTATGATATCCTCCAGGGTAGTCGGCTTCAATTCCTTCATGAAGGTCTTGAAGCCGCCGCTTTCTAACTGGAACACGCCCTCGTTCTTTCCCGTTCCGAGAGAATCCATGACCTTTTTGTCATCATAATCAATATGCTCCAGATCAAGGTCCACACCGTGATCTTTTTTGATCATCTTCACCGCGTCCTGAATCACGGTGAGGGTCCGGAGTCCCAAAAAGTCCATCTTTAACAGCCCAAGCTCTTCCAGAGTCGTCATCGTAAACTGGGTCACGATGGTGCCGTCGGCTCCCCTTGACAGCGGGACATACTCGTCGATGGAAGTTCTTGAGATCACGACACCGGCCGCATGCATGGAGGTGTGGCGCGGGAGTCCTTCCAGACGCTTTGACATATCTATGAGCTTCTTAACCTGCTCATCGGAGTCATATAACGCCTTTAATTCCGGATTTTTCTTCAGCGCCAGATCCAGCGTGATGTTTAATTCTGCCGGGACCATCTTTGATACCTGATCGCAGAGGCTGTAGGGCAGGTCCATGACACGTCCCACATCGCGGATCACGCCGCGGGCCGCCAGGGTACCGAAAGTGACGATCTGGGCCACCTGGTCCTTCCCGTACTTTTCCACAACGTAGTCGATAACTTCCTGACGGCGCTCGTAGCAGAAATCCACGTCGATATCGGGCATGGATACTCGTTCCGGGTTCAGAAAACGCTCAAAGAGGAGCTGGTACCGGATCGGATCGATATCTGTGATTTTTAAGCAGTACGCCACGATACTTCCCGCCGCAGACCCCCGCCCCGGTCCCACAGCGATCCCATGGGATTTCGCGAAGTTGATGAAATCCCACACGATCAGGAAGTAGTCCACGTAGCCCATGCTCTTGATGGTTCCGAGTTCATAATCCAGGCGGGCGCGGAGCGTCCCATCATCATTCGGGTACCGCATCGCGAAACCTTCGTCGCAGAGATGGTTTAAATAGCCCCAGGAATCGTAGCCCTCCGGCACATCGAATCTCGGGAGTTTTGTAACACCAAACTCGATCTCCACGTTACAGCGCTCCGCGATCTTATGGGTGTTCTCGATGGCTTCCGGGGCGTATGGGAAAAGCTTGCGCATCTCCTCCTCGGACTTCACATAGTACTGTCCGCCCTCGTAGCGCATACGGTTCTCGTCAGAGACCTTTTTTCCTGTCTGGATGCAGAGCAGGATATCATGGGCCTCCCAGTCCTCGGCGTTGATATAGTGGCAGTCGTTTGTCGCCACAAGCGGGATATTTAATTCTTTTGAGAGTCGCATGATCCCCTGGTTTACCTGGCGCTGCATCGGAATCCCATGGTCCTGGAGCTCCAGGAAATAGTTGCCATCACCGAAGATCTCCAAGTGGCGTTTTGCAGCCGCCTTTGCGTCCTCATAGAGACCTTTCTCCAGATATCTCGGGACTTCTCCGGCAAGGCAGGCGCTTAAAGCGATGATTCCCTCGTGGTACTCCCGCATGACCTCCTCGTCGATCCTCGGTTTATAATAGAAGCCATCCACAAAGCCTTTGGAGACGATCTTCATCAGGTTCTGGTATCCTGTATTGTTTTCCGCGAGAAGGACCAGATGGTAGTAACGGTCCTCGCCGTGTACAGTCTCGCGGTCAAATCTTGAGCCCGGGGAGACATACACCTCGCAGCCGATGATCGGTTTGACCCCGGCCGCACGGGCTGCCCGGTAAAAATCGATCACCCCGTACATGACACCGTGATCGGTGATCGCCATGCTGTCCATGCCAAGCTCTTTTGCCCGCGCCGCCAGCTCTCCGATTTTACTGGATCCGTCCAAAAGACTGTACTCTGTATGGACATGCAAGTGTGTAAATGCCATCTGTCTCCTCCGTATTTTTTATCATCAATTGCAAAAGGACTGTCACCCCGAAAGGCGGCAGTCCCGTAATGTCGCTATATACAGACATGCCTCTTCTTGTCCGCCTTACAGGCGAATAAGAAGCCCGGACGTTGTCCGTATGCAGCCTCGCACCAGAAAGCGCTTATGCAAGCGAGCCTGCAACACGCTTTCCGGCGCAAATCTGCGCATGTCCTGACTTATTTCTTAGTTGTTGCTAAGATATTTTTCAATATCGTTTACTGCTTTCTCTTCGTCCACTCCGTCCGCTGTCACGACCACCTGCTCGCCGACCGGAAGATCAAGTGTCATCATGCCCATGATGCTCTTGGCATTGATCTTTTTGTTGTCGCTCTGGACGTAAATTGTACTCTCATAGCTGCTTGCAAGCTGCACTAACATCGCAATCGGTCGAGCCTCCAGACCAGAAGCAAGTTCGATAGTCACCGTACGTTTTGTCATAATAATCCTCCTCAATTGCACAAAGAATGGCGCTTACTAGTCTCCATTCACGTTTCGGTTCCCTGTTCCCGCAGTTTCTCCGCCATCTCACCAAGCTTCCTCAATCGATGGTTGACACCCGATTTTCCAACCGGCGGTTCCAGGTCTTCGCCCAGTTCCTTCAGCGTCGCTTCCGGTTTTAAAAGTCTTGCCTTTGCAATCTGCGCAAGACCATCTGGAAGACTTTCAAAGCCTACCGTGTCGCGGATAAACTCGATATCCTCGATCTGCTTCACAGCGGCTGACACTGTTTTGTTGATGTTTGCCGTCTCGCAGTTGACCTGGCGGTTGACATTTCCGCGCATCTCTTTCAGGATGCGGATGTTCTCCAGTTCCATCAGTGACAGATGGGCCTCCATCACATTCAGGATATCCACGATCTGGCTCCCCTCTTTAATATATACCACATAATAGCGTTTGCGGATGACAATTTTTGCATCAATGTCAAACGTTGCCATAATGGACTGGATCTGGCGGGCTTTCGCATCTGTCGCGCAGACGATCTCAAAATGGTAAAACTTCTCCGGATCACTGATGGATCCGGATGCAAGAAAAGCGCCGCGCAGAAATGCCCTGCGACAGCAGGGGTTCTGTACGACCACATTTCCCACAACGGAAAGATTCTCTCCGATCTCTCCGTCCTCCGTAAGAAGTTTTGTGGCTTTCAATACGCGGAGTGCATCCTCATGCTGTTTCACACAGACTGAATAGATCCTGTTTTTTCCCAAGTGCGCATTCCGCCGTATAGAGATATCAGTTTCTATATTAAATGTTTTTCTCAATAATGTAAAGCACTTTCTGGCAACTGTCACATTTTCCGTGTGGATCTTGATGCTGTAATGATCGTCCCCGGAAATCTGGATCCGTCCGCAAAGGCTTAAAATCGCCGCAATTTCGGCGATCTGGCAATGCCTTGCCGGACTCATATGCCTGGAAAGCTCTTCCTTGATCCTGGAAGAAAAAGACATACTTACTTTCCTCCATCCTTCCCCGCGTCCCTGTGTTCCAGCCGGATCTCGTACCGCCCGGACTCCGTCAGACGCTTAAATACTTCTCCTGCGATCGTCACCGAACGATGGCGTCCGCCGGTGCATCCGATCGCGATCACGAGCTGCGTTTTTCCTTCCTGTTCATATTTCGGAATCACGAATTCCAGAAGATCATTCAGTTTCTTTAAGAACTCTTCCCCGGTACCACCCTGCATCACATAGTCCTGTACCGCCTGCTCCGTTCCCGTATGGAACCGGAGTTCCTCCACATAGTAGGGATTCGGGAGGAAGCGCACGTCAAACACCAGGTCGGCATCCGCCGGGATCCCATATTTGAAACCGAAACTCAAGACTGTGATGAACATGCTGCTGCGTCCATCCGCTTCGCTGTAGAGATTTTCCAGCTCATGGCGCAGTTCTTTTGTCAGAAGGCTGCTGGTGTCGATGACCTGGTCCGCCTCTTTTTTTAAGAAGGCGAGCTTCTCCCGCTCCAGCTCGATTCCCTTTTCCACGCGGCCGTTTCTTGAGAGCGGATGGCTGCGTCTCGTCTCCTTGAAGCGCTTGATAAGAACTTCATCGGAGGAATCCAGGAACAGGATCGAGAACGGGTATTTGTTTTCTCTCCATTTCCGGATGATAATCTCCAGATACGGCAGCTCCTCACCGCTTCGGACATCCACACCCAGGGCGATGTCCTGCTTTTCGCTCTGTCCGTTCATGACCAGCTCCGCAAATTTTTCAATTAAAAGGACCGGCAGGTTGTCGGCACAATAGAAGCCCATGTCTTCCAGTGTTTTTAATGCCGTGGTCTTTCCTGCGCCCGACATGCCTGTCACGATTACAAGTCTCAACGAGAATTCCTCCCTGTATTGTGCACCTTTAAAATTCGCCTAAGAGTTTTACTTCCAGCTCGAGATCTACCCCGGAACTCTCCTTTACCCGGCGTTTTACCTCATTGCAAAGTCCCAAAATATCCGCCGCCGTTCCATGATCCTTATTGATCACGAATCCGGCGTGTTTCTCGGAGACCGCGGCTCCGCCGACGGAAAATCCCTTTAAACCGGCATCCTCGATCAGTTTTCCGGCGAAATATCCTTCCGGGCGCTTGAAGGTGCTTCCGGCGCTCGGGTATTCTAACGGCTGCTTCTCTTTTCTCTTTCTTGCCAGCTCTTCCATCTGCGACCGGATCACCTCCGGATCGCCAGGTGTCAGCTTGAATGCCGCGCGGACTGTGAAAAGTCCCAGGCGCTCCAGACAGCTCGTTCTATATCCCAACTCCAGCTCCTCGTTTTTCATCAGCTTCACATTTCCGTCCTGGTCCATCACATCTGCCCACAGGAGTACGTTCTTCATCTCGGATCCGTAAGCGCCCGCATTCATCATGACCGCACCGCCGACGGTTCCCGGGATTCCCGCTGCGAACTCCAGGCCGGTGAGTTCCTCTCTCGCCGCCGTGTTCGCAAGCTTTGAGAGCATCACGCCTGCCCCGGCGATGATAATGTTTTCGTTTTTCTGAACTTCTAATTCAGCGAGACGCTCTGTGCTGATGATCGTGCCACGGAAACCTTTATCTCCCACGAGGAGATTGCTTCCGTTGCCGATCATGTACCAGGGCTGTCCTGACTTTTTACAGTCCAGGACCGCCTCGCGGAGTTCTGTCTCTGATTCCGGAATCACGAACCGGTCTGCCGGGCCGCCGACGCGGAATGATGTGTGCCGCGCCATCGGCTCATTTGTTCTGGTTTCCATGAATGTTTCTCCTTTTTATTCGCCTCTTTTAGCGATATTCGCCTGCACGCGGTTGTAGAGCTCCTGGGCCGCGTTGTAGCCCATCTTCTTCTGACGGTAGTTGACCGCCGCGGACTCTACGATAACTGCCAGATTACGTCCCGGACGGACCGGAATGTTGTGGCAGACAACTTTATTTCCAAGGAACTCCGTGTACTGGTCCTCAAGTCCGAGACGGTCGTATTCCTTATTCTTATCCCACTCTTCGAGCTTGATGACCATGTCGATGGACTGGGTATCTTTTACACTCTCGACACCGAACAGGGTCTTCACGTCGATGATGCCGATCCCGCGCACCTCGATGAGATATCTTGTGATATCCGGGGCGGAACCGACGAGAGTTTCATCGCTGACCTTGCGGATCTCCACAACGTCATCACTTACGAGACGGTGTCCACGCTTGATGAGCTCCAGGGCGGCCTCGCTCTTACCGATTCCGCTCTCGCCTGTGATCAGAACGCCTTCGCCGAACACATCAACGAGAACGCCGTGAATGCTGATGCACGGGGCAAGTTTTGCCTTCAGCCAGCGGATGACTTCCGCCATGGTATCGGATGTCGGCTTCGCGGAGAGCAGGCACGGAACACCGTAATGACTGCAGAGTTCTGCGACCTCCGGCTCCGGTGTCTGGTTTCTGCAGAACACGAGACATGGGATCTTGCTGGAGATCAGCTTGTCATACATGGCGATCCGGCGCTCTCTTGTGAGCCCGGAGAGGTACGCGATCTCCACGTTTCCGATCATCTGTACACGCTCATTGTCGAAATGTGCGTAGAATCCGGTGAGCTGAAGCGCCGGACGGTTCACGTCCGGGTGGGAGACAACGATCTTCTCGCAGTCCAGCTCCGGGGTCAGGTTTTTGAAATCCATTTTTTCTATTAATTCAGCTATTGTAACTCCGTACATGGCATAGTTCTCCTTTCCTGTATCTGGCCGCTGCCTCGAATCATGGCGGCAGTTCTTCGGAACAATTCGCAGCTATTCTATCGATTTAAAATACTGTGTAGCTATTCAGTACCTTCATAGTTACACGCAAAAATCCATTCCAGATCAGCTTCGCTGATGGGATTTTTGCCCTCCAGCCTATGTTTTCTTACGGTCAGCGCAGCAAGTGCGCAGACCTACTGAACAGTTACAATACTGTTCTTTTTATCTTATATCCTGTCGGCATCGCTTCTGATATAAATTTACAGCTCTGCGCACAGTTATCTCCATCCTATCATATCACAGGCCGAATGTCACGAGATTTTCCTGCTTCATCCCGTGCATTTACTCCGTGATCTCCGGCGCACGGTCCTTCTCGCGGAAATAGGCGTAGACGCTCTCCGCCGCCCGCTTATTCATGCCCTCCGTGCTCTCAAGCTCCTCTAAGGTTGCATCACGCACCGCCTCCAGTGACTTGAACCGGCGCATCAATGCTTTTCTTCTCGCCGGTCCGATGCCCTCGATATCGTCGAGGACTGAGTGTACCTGTGCCTTGCTTCGCAGACTTCTGTGGTACTCGATGGCGAACCGGTGTGCCTCATCCTGGATCCTCGTCACAAGCTTGAAGCCCTCGGAATGGCGGTCGATGGGGATCTCAACATTATTATAGTAGAGTCCCCTGGTCCGGTGATTGTCATCCTTTACCATGCCGCAGACCGGAATGTTAAGCTTCAGTTCGCTCAGCACACTCAGCGCGATGTTCACCTGTCCGCGGCCGCCGTCCATGAGGATCAGATCCGGGAACCGCGTAAAGCTTCCGAAGCTTCCATCCGGTGCTTCCGCCCCGTCTTCCTGGTTCTTTCGCTCCTCTTCCAGCTCCTCCATGCCATGGGTGAACCGGCGGGTCAGCACCTCTTCCATGGACGCGTAATCGTTGGGTCCCTGGACGGTCTTTATTTTAAATTTCCGGTAATCGTTCCGCTTCGGACGTCCGTCCTCGAAGACTACCATGGAACCAACGGACTCGAAACCGCTGATATTGGAGATATCGTAGGCCTCCATCCTGCGGACTTTTTCCAGCCCCAGCCAGTCTCCCACCTGGTTCATGGCGCCGATGGTCCGGAGTTCTTCTCTCTTGATCTTATCCTTATCCTGGTCAAGCACAAGCTTCGCGTTCTTCTGCGCAAGCTCCACCAGTCGCTCTTTCTGGCCTTTTTTCGGGATCAGGAATTTTACCGCCTGACCGCGGCGTTTCGTGAGCCACTCTGCGATGAGATCCATCTCCGGAAATTTTTCCTGCACCCATATCTCTCTCGGGATAAATGGAGTTCCCGCGTAGAACTGTTTTACAAAGCTTCCGATGATCTGGTAATTGTTGTCTGCCGTGGATGCGGAGACACGGAAATGTTCCCGGCCGATCATCTTTCCATCCCGGACAAAGAATACCTGCACCACAGCGTCCGCGTCGTCCCTCGCCATGGCAATCACATCCCGGTCTTCCATGCTATGGCTCGTGATCTTCTGCTTCTGGGCGACCTGCTTCACGCTGTTTAAGAGTTCCCGGTACTCGATGGCCTGCTCGTACTCCATCGCGTCGGAGGCCGCCATCATCTTTTCCTCCAGCATCGTCAGCACCGGAGTGTACTTTCCGTCCAGAAATTCGATGACCTCGGAGACAGATTTCTTATATTCCACCTCGGAAATATAGCCCTGGCACGGCCCTGAGCACTGTTTGATGTGGTAGTTCAGGCACGGACGTTCCTTTCCGATGTCCTTCGGAAGATTCCTGCTGCATGTCCGGAGCTTCCAGAGCTTGTGGATCAGGTCGATGGTGTCCTTCACCGCTCCGGCGCTGGTATATGGTCCGAAATACCGGCATTTGTCCTTTTTCATGGTTCTGGAGAACAGGACTCTCGGGAACGGCTCGTCCGTAGTGACCTTGATGTAGGGATATGTCTTGTCATCCTTTAACATCGTGTTGTACCGCGGGCGGTGTTCCTTGATGAGGTTGCACTCTAAAACCAGGGCCTCCAGCTCGGAGTCCGTGATGATATACTCGAATCTCGCGATCCTGGATACCATCTTCTCGATCTTGGCCGTCTTGTTCCGGCTGCTCTGGAAATACTGGCGCACACGGTTCTTCAAGCTTATGGCTTTTCCTACATATATGATCTCATCGTGCTTATCATGCATGAGATAAACTCCCGGCGATGCTGGGAGTTTTTTTAATTCTTCTTCAATATTGAAAGGAGTATCATTCTCTGTCAACGCAATCTCTCCCCGTCAAACTTTCTGATCATCGCAAGGTGGCGCTTGATGAACATGATCTGGGATCCAACATCATCGCAGCCCACCGGCGGATGGATGTCCAGGACCATGCAGATATCATCCAGCTCTTTCTGGGTTGCATGGGTCTGGAGCTTTGTCAGGCATTCCAGCATCAGATCATAGTTTTTTTCGTCCATGGCATCGAAGAAGTCCAGGAGCTCCTGGTTGACGGGCTGGTCTTCATCTGGGGCCTGGGCGGTGGTGTTTTTGACGCTGCTGTCGCTGTCTGCCGACTGCCGCACTGGCTGAGCTGCATTCTGAGCGGAATTTTCCGCATTCTGTGGCTTTACAAGCCGTACTCTCTCAAACCGATACTTCTGCACCGCATCCGGGTATTTCTCCCGGTCGACTTCCTCTAAAAACATGTCAAGCGGACGCACCCAGATCTTGAAGTCCCCGTAGAGCGCCTGGTAGACTACCATTTCTTCCCCGGTCTCTGAGTGGGTCGCAACCGCGATGATCTGATATAACTTATTTTTAAAGTGCCGGTAGAATTCTCCCGGCACTGGTGTTTTACGAATCTGATTCATTTTGTTCTCCATTTTTACTGTTGAGCTGTTTCGGGCTCTGTCTCGGCAGATGTTTCTCCACCATCCGAACTGGCTTCGCCTTCGCCCGAAACTTCCGCTGCCGCTGCACTGCTTCCGTCCCCGGAAAGTCCCTCTAAATGGTACTTATTCGCCGCGCTCCACAGCATCCACTCCTCGTATCCGGCATCCTGGACGGCGCGGACTTCCTCCGCGACCTCAGCATCACCGTAGGTGATATAATTTCCTTCCCCGAGATATGTGGCTGTGAAGTCCTGAAGCCACGGGCGGACAATCGCCTGGCGGCTCTCATGGTTGTCGGCTCTAGACGCATCCAGCAGGACCTTTCCAGACTTCTGAAGCGCCCCGAAGATCGTTTTATACGGTTCCGTATCCGGGTGTTCCAGCCCGAAGTTTCCAGCGCTGTAGTGGGACGGGTAGATCATCGGGCAGATATAGTCGAGAATCTTCGCCATCTCCGTATAATTCTGTCCGACGGCAGTGGAATCCACGCCGCTTCCGATGATCGTGCCGAACACATCCGCAGAGACGAAAAGTCCCTGGGACGCGAGATTTTCATATAAATAATTGGTACACTCCAGGATCGTATCCGTCTTGGAACGCCCCCGGATCACTGCTTCGTCGTAGACGACCTGACCTGCCGACGCCTCGTTCGGGAATCTCAGATAGTCGAACTGGACCTCATCAAAGCCGAGATCTTTTGCCGCTGTTCCGACTTCCAGAAGATAATCCCAGACCTCCTGGCGGTACGGATCCACCCAGTACATTCCCTGGCGGTCCTGGTACAGGCTGCCGTCCGGCAGTTTCAGGCTCCACTCCGGTTTCTTCTCCGCGAGATAGGAATCCCTGAAGGCCGCGACTCGCGCGATCACATAGAGATCCTTCTTCTTGAAGCTCTCGATCAGGCCTTTCATGTCCCGTACATACGGGATACTGGCACCGATCTCGTTCACTGTCGCCGCATCCACCGGACATGTGATCCGTCCCTGATCCTCCTTAAAGTCTATGACCACCGCGTTGATTCCCGCAGTCAGGGCCCCGTCCAGAACACTGTTTAAGACTTCCTCATTTCCGGCCACCGGCCCCGTAATGTAGATGCCGCGGACCTTCTTCGCCTCGCGCCCCGGAAGCGCCGGGTTCGAGGAGTCAACGATCCGCACGGAGATCGTCTTATTTTTATCTTCCCCGGCACCCTCGATCACCAGGACACCGCTGGTCTCCTGGGTGCTCTCCGCCTCAGCTGTCATTTCTGCTGACTCTGTCTCCTCCGCCGCAGGTCTGCTGCATGCCGATAACAGGAGCAGGCCCGCCATGGAGAACGCAAATAGCATTTTTTTCATGTTCGCTCATCCTTTATTTCAATCCACAGTCAGTAATTTCACGGAGACTGGCACATTTATTGATTCCTTGTCAACAGGGAATACTGATTTTTCTCCGTCACTACTGCCATTAAGTTTTCCTGCAGTTTATTTCATCATCTGCCAGGAGATAAAAACTCAAGTTACCACCATAATATCATAAGTATATGGATTTGGGAAAGAAAAATTAAAAAACTACTGTTCAAAATGAGGTTTTTGATGGATAATAGATAGATGGGTACGAACGGCTGCCAAAAGCCGCAGGTACGAAAACTTTTTGAAAATGATCCGGATGTCTGCCCCACAGCTGTTTCAGCCGGATGCCTTTCCTGGAAACTCCAGACCGGCTCATTTTCATTTAATATGACTATTAAGAGGAGAAAAACAAATGATCAAGCAGGGTTTCGACAACGACAAATACCTCGCCATGCAGTCTGACCATATCCGCGAGAGGATCAGCAAATTCGGCGATAAATTATATCTGGAATTTGGCGGCAAACTGTACGATGATTACCATGCATCCCGTGTACTTCCGGGCTTCGAGCCGGACAGCAAGCTCCGCATGCTCATGCAGCTGGCTGACCAGGCAGAGATCGTCATCGTCATCAATGCCGCTGATATCACAAAGAACAAGGTCCGCTACGATCTGGGCATTACATACGATCTGGATGTACTGCGCCTGATCCATGTATTCACCGACCGCGGACTCTATGTCAGCAGTGTCGTAATTACCCGCTACGTTGACACACCGGCGATCCAGCAGTTCAAACACAAGCTGGAGAAGCTTGGCCTTAAGGTATACCGCCACTATGAGATCGACGGCTATCCGAGCAACATTCCGCTTATCGTCAGCGATGAAGGTTACGGAAAGAATGACTATATCGAGACGACACGTCCACTCGTTGTCGTTACAGCTCCGGGGCCGGGAAGCGGAAAGATGGCGACCTGCCTTTCCCAGCTGTACCACGAAAATAAGCGCGGCGTAAAGGCCGGATACGCGAAATTCGAGACATTCCCGATCTGGAACCTGCCGTTAAAGCACCCGGTAAACTTAGCTTACGAGGCCGCAACTGCAGACTTGAACGATGTGAACATGATCGACCCGTTCCATCTCGAGGCTTACGGAAAGACCACCGTCAACTACAACCGCGACGTTGAAATCTATCCTGTGCTCAGCGCCATCTTTGAGGGAATCTTCGGCAAATGCCCGTACAAATCCCCGACCGATATGGGTGTCAACATGGCCGGTCTCTGCATCTTCGATGACGAGGCATGCCGCGAGGCTTCCTGCCAGGAGATCATCCGCCGCTACTACCAGGCTCTTGAGAAGGTCGTAAAAGATGATTCCTGCCAGAACGAGGCATACAAGATCGAACTGATCATGAAGCAGGCAAAAATCTCCCCGAAGGACCGCGTCGTTGTTCCTGCCGCTGTAAATCTTGCGAAAGAGACAGATGCCCCGGCTGCTGCCCTGGAACTCCCGGACGGAAAGATCGTTCTCGGTAAGACAAAGGAGCTCCTCGGCGCTTCCGCTGCCGTTCTCTTAAACGCAGTGAAGGAGCTGGGCGGAATCGACCACTCCATCGACCTGATCTCCCCGGAGTCCATCGCTCCGATCCAGGAATTAAAGGTCCGTTACCTCGGCAGCGGCAACCCGAGACTGCACACCGATGAGGTGCTCATCGCCCTCTCCACCTGTGCTGCTACCGACGAGAACGCAAGGATCGCTTTAGAACAGCTCCCGAAGCTCCGCGGCTGCCAGGTACACACAACAGTTATGCTGTCCAATGTGGATAAGAATGTCTTTAAGAAGCTCGGCATCGGACTTACCTGTGAGCCGGTGCAGGAAGATAAGAAAATTGGGTAATTCCTAGATTGCAAAGACCGCCGTCTGCCAGCAGGATGTCCTGCGACAGACGAGCGGTTCTTTTTTTGTCCGACACTCTGTTGAAACGCAAAGTTTGTCGAAAAAAATGATTGCCTTTTCGACAGAATGTACCTACAATAGGTGGGAAGAAAACTTTGGAGAATCAGATCATGAATCAGAAATCAAGAAATGCACTTTACGCAGGTCTCGGCACTGCTTTTGCGGTCATGCTCGCGAATCCGGCTATAGCCTATGCCGGAACATGGTCCAACGAGGGCGGACCGAACCAGTGGAAATACTATAACGATGACAATAGATGCGCCGCCGACGGCTGGTACTGGATCGACGGGGATCAGGACGGCTTGGAGGAATGCTATTATTTCGATAAAAACGGTTTTATGCTGGCGGACACAAGAACACCGGACGGTTTCCAGGTAAATTCCGACGGATTCTGGACCGTAAGTGGACAGGTACAGAAACGTGAAACGCCGGTGCAGGACCTTCCAACCGGACTTCATGAACAGGAAGGCGGGCTTATCTACCGCGACGAGGACGGCGAGCTCGCTGCAAACGCCTGGAGAAGCTCGGACGGAAGCTGGTACTATTTCGACGCTGCGGGTCATGCCGTCAAGGGATGGCAGTCTATTGACGGATACAAATTTTACTTCGATGAGAATGCCTGCACACTGGTCCAGAACCTTGAGGGCATCCTCTCCGCACAGTCTTTCCAGATCGTTGTGGACCGTGCCCGCTGCCAGGTAACCGTATATGCCCCGGACGATGGAAACGGATATATCATTCCTTACCGGACCTTTATCTGTTCCCCGGGAAAAGAAAATTCCCAGACTCCAACGGGAACCTTTAAAACCACACGCAAATACCGATGGCATGCCCTCGTCGAGTCCACATACGGTCAATATTGTACAAGACTCGGCAACACCAGCATCCTCTTCCACAGCGTCCCGGGAAAGACCACAAGCATTCACAACATTACCGCTGAGGAATACAACAAACTCGGCGCTCCTGCCTCCCACGGCTGCATCCGCATGACCGTTGCCGACTGCAAATGGATCTACGACCACTGCCCGTCCGGCACTGTCGTCACCGTAGGCGACAATCTTCCGGCACCGTTTGACAGACCGGAAACCGAGAAGATTCCGGAAGGTCAGGATTGGGATCCTACGGATCCGGAGATCGGATAAACTATTTACAAAAAGGACCTGACGCTCGCAGGTCCTTTTTGTATTTCAACTGCTTCAATTGCTTAGTTCTCTTTTCCACCAATAGAACGGCTGCCATATTATTTCACTGTAATTTCTGATATTTATACCAAAGCATTCTGCTCTTTCAATATTTCCCTGACATGCTCGATTTCCGCTCTTTCATCCACCGCCAGACACGCCGCCCCGACGCCTGCTGCATGCCCGGTCGCAAAGCAGGTTCCCATCACACGCACAGCCGCAAACGCGGCCTCATCCGCTGAGATCATTCTGCCTGCCCCGAACAGATTTTTCACATTCTCCGACTGAAGCGCCCCGAGAGGAATATCAAAATAGCTTCCCGACTTCACTTCCATATAAGTCGCCATCTTGTTGACATCCCTGTGAATCTCCGGTTTCCATCCGCCCCGGGCCACACCGTCCGGGCGCTTTCTCCCGGAGATCACGTCGTCCGCCGTGATCATCTCCTTTCCCACCAGCTTTCTCGTCTCCCGAAAACCGATCGACGGTCCGATCACCGCCAGCTCACTGTGCTCCATTCCCGGCATATAGGTTCGCAATGCCTGAATATATCCGAGCACCTGCTTTCTCGTCTCCCTCTCCATCCGTGTCATCTCTTCTGCCGAAAGTCCTTCTGGAATGATGCTCGGAAGAAGGACATGGACGATCCCGGAGTTTTCCATTCTGAGGATAAATCCTTTTTCTCTGGTAAGATTTCTGATCCCTTCTGCCTTCGCTCTCACCACTGCCCGCTCAACCGCCGCCGGTGACAGATCCACATCCGCTGCCACACCGCTCAGCCGGAAAGTCAGCGTCGCTGCCTGCGGATGTCCGCCATCGTTTCCCCATATGAGCTTCGCACCAGCAAGTCTGGACAGATTTGCGTCTCCGGTTGCATCCACGAATGCCTTTGCCGAAACGGTAAACAGGCCCTCATCATCCGCACACTGAATCGTCCTGATCGTATTCTCCACAGTCTCTGCGCCAATCAGCACCGTATGTAAAAAATAATCCACATGTTCCTTCTCCAACAGGTTGTCCAGCGCGCATTTCAGATACTCCGGCTGAAAGATAATATCCCGGTTACCGGATGCGGAAATCTCCTCGGCGATCGTCGGACCAAGTGCCCTCATCTCATCCAGCACAAGCTGTCCGATCCCTTTCACCACCCGCACCGGATCCGATCCGCATGTATAAAATCCACAGAAGCAATTAACACCTGAGTTCGCCGCCTCTCCGCCGAGATAAGCATTCCGCTCCACCAAAAGCGTTTTCGCTCCCGCCTTCGCTGCTCCGACTGCCGCGGCCACACCTGCAGTACCGCCGCCAACAACTACTATATCATATTGATAGGAACGCTCCATATCAAGATTCACTCCTTTTTGTAAGCACACGTTGTCAATCAAGTCAGAGCCCCTACTCCCGCCGATATGAATTTACGATGATTCACGATCGGAAAAAGGTGTGGCTTATCTGACCAGGTTCAAGTCGAAAT
The DNA here is from genome assembly GCF_018785465.1 of Clostridium sp. MCC328. Taxonomy (NCBI): domain Bacteria; kingdom Bacillati; phylum Bacillota; class Clostridia; order Eubacteriales; family Clostridiaceae; genus Clostridium; species Clostridium sp. MCC328. The sequence goes on along the minus strand of NZ_WQPW01000114.1, from coordinate 3,368 downwards.
ATTTGCATGACTATAACAGAAATTTTAAAAGTCCCTGACACCCGGCTGTCACATCCCGCCAGGTATCATCAAAATTCCCGGTATACCACGGATCCGCCACATCCGGCACCTTGTCTGGGTTCCGCTTTCCTGCTTTAAGCTCCTTCCAGCCATCCCCGGCAAATTCCAGCATCTTATAGATCTTCTTCTCGGGATCACCGCCCGCGATCTGCGTTATATTCCGGATATTTGCCTGATCCATCCCGATCAGATAATCGAATTTCCGGTAATCCTCCCTTTCCATACATCTCGCAGTCTTCCCCGCGCAGGAGATGCCTGCCGCTGCCAGCTTCTTTCGCGTTCCGGGATGTACCGGGTTTCCGGTCTCCTCATAGGAGGTCGCCGCGGATTCGATATAAAATTCAGCGGAAAGGTTGTGTTTTGCCACGAGATCTTTAAAGTAGAACTCGGCGAGCGGGCTTCGGCAGATGTTGCCGAGGCATATGAAAAGTATTTTTATCATGCCTTAAAAACTCCTTGAAAATACTGATTTTCCTTGATTTTACACCACTTTCTACGATTTGCTGTGATAGATTGTTTTCTTCGTTTTCGTCGCATATCGTGGCATAAACTCGTATATCTTGTCATTCAAATTTAGTAAAAATCTTAGTAAAACAGCTCGATTTTCTCATTTTACTAAAGACTTTTTCCACTTAGGTTATCATTTAGTTGTATCAATTTTCTTAATATTTTAAGCTTCATCCTGTGAAGCTCTGCTACAAGCAATACCCAGTACTTAGTGGCGAAACGCCACTAACTGGGCAATGGTTGCACCCTTGACCAGCTAAGGCGCTTCGCCCTTAACCCGAGCAGAGTCTTTCTCCTGCACCTTGCATAAGGCTCTGTCTTTACAATCCGACAAACTTGAAATTATATGTTATTCAATCCAAAGCTTCATATAATCGCCCTCTTGATAGTCATATACTCGTTTGCCTGCTTCTTCTTTTTTCAATTACTTCAGTATCTGATAGCTCATCATAAAAAGAATAACCATCAGACCTAAAAATATCTTGACCAGTTTCTGATACATCGTTGTTGCCGGACTTATGAGTGGGTTCCAGGTTTCCTCTGTGCCAGGCATATTGTTTTTATTGCTCCAATTTTCTCCAGTTATCTTCTGGGCATAGAGACGGTTGGATGCATAAGAGAGCATTTCCTTGGCGGCTTCTGCCTCGTGTTCTGACAATTCAAGGGTTCTGCCATCTGCGAAAGAGAGCATTTTCCATTTGCCTGCTTTCTTTCCCGGGGAGGCCCATCCGCTGATGTCTGTGAGAAGCGGAAGATAGTAAACACCGGCGGCGTCCTGTTCGTCAATGATAAAATGATGAGTGACCGTGAACGATCTGTTGCTGGAAACTGGCTGCATGAGAAAATATTCCGTACAGAAAAGCTCTCTGATCTGCTTGCGCTGTCCCCATGCATCGAAGCAGGAAAGTGTCCGCATGACCGAACCAATGGCGATAAGAACAACAAACACTGCGCCTGTCAGCAGCAAAATGGCTGCGTATATCATAGTCGACGAGTGATCGCTGAAAGGCGATGCCGCTTCCCGAAGCATCACTCCGCAAAGCGGAATCACCAACGCAGCTTCCAGCAGGGAGATACCACGAAAAATGGCATTCTGGCAAAACAGATAATAAAAGCTGACAAAGGTAACAGCATTCTGCCCACTATGGTAGCGAAGCGGAATTCGCATAAGCAAAAGTTCAGACAAAAGGCCGACAAGCAGCACCGCTTCCTTGCATACAAGGATATAAATTCCATACATCCATATATAGAGCCAGGTTCTGCGGGAGCCATAAAGGGCCAGTAAATCTCCCTCCTTCGCATTTTCCAGAACACTATTCAGGATATTTTCCCCGAAAAACAGGTGATAACCGATGCCCAATATCAGTATGATCCATGCAATATAATCAGGAATGCAGGACAGCACCCAGCGTTTGCGGCTGCCGTGTTCATGCCTCCTTTGTCGTAAGAGCCCGATTCCCCATAGAATCGGATAAAGAAATACAATAAGAAGCAGCGCAAGATTCGTTTGTGGCTGTATTACCGTTATAAGCAGGCTCAGGCGTTTGGCCTGTGAAGCTATGCTCTGCAGATTCGGTACATGCGCAAAAATTGATAGCATCAACACGAAAATTACTGCAAAGACTCCTGGTATCGCCATCAGACTGAATGTTTCCGCTTTTGACTTGCGCTTCACCAGATTATATAGGTCGTTAAGATACAGACCTGCATTCAGATAAAGAAGTATCATTGTAAGCCAAAAGTCTGGTAAATAATCGGCATCCACCGTATATAATTGAAAGAAATCCAAGAACGCCTCTATCATTTTTCACACTTCTCCCTATTGAGATTTATCCTGTTTATTCTTACGGAAACACCCTTGTTCATAGTCAGTGACATACTCCCACCACTTAGCTCACGCTTGAAGTGGGGGCTTCTCGTTCGATTGCCCCGTTGGGCAAAGCATTCACGAGCGATCCCCGTGTGTCCCACGGTTCTTTTTGTCTGATATCTTTTTATGATGCTTTTTCGCTTTTTTCTAATATGATCCCGGATATTCTCAGCCCTTCCCGGCAGATATTGACCGCCGCATTTTCATCACGGTCCATCCGGTTTCCGCAGCTGCAAAGATATACCCGATCTTCCAGTTTCAGATCATGTTTTATTTTTCCACAACAGCTGCATGTTCTGGAACTTGGATACCAGCGGTCGATGCGGACAAGCTTCTTCCCTTCCCGTTCCAGTTTATACTGCAAAAAATCTGTGAACATTCTCCAGCCGTTGTCATGAACACTTTTTCCAAAATGATGTTCCCCGCTCATCGTCTTCAGATCCAGATCTTCGATACATACGATATCATAGAAATTGGTTATCTTTCTTGATTCTTTATGCAGATAATCTTTTCTCTGGTGAGCGATATGCGTATGGATCCGCGCCACTTTTTTCTGTTGTTTTTTGTAACGATTGCTCCCCTTCCGGCAATGACTCAGTTTTCTCTGCGCTTTCGCCAGTTTTTCCTCGCTGTTTCTGAAATAGTGCGGATAACCTGCATGTTTTCCATTGGAATCTACATATAGTTCTTTTATGGAAAAATCGAGTCCAACGACCTGCCTTATGTTCCTTGTTTCCACCGGCTTTTCTTCACAAAAATACAGAAGAGAAACATAATACCGCCCATCAGCTTCCAGACAGACGGATGCACCTTTCAAGCAGGCATCTTCCCGGATCTTACGATGCTGCCGGATCCGGATCCAGCCTGCCTTTGGGAGCTTCAGCTTCCCATCTTTTAACAGGATATTTCCATTTACACTGTTTGTGGTATA
>NZ_WQPW01000113.1:0-384 GCF_018785465.1 Clostridium sp. MCC328 | reverse complement strand
TTGTACATGAATTCACCATAAACTACCGCATAATCCACTTTGTTATTCCTGGTGATTTCATCAAGCTCATCCACAAGATCGGATGCTTTTCCACGTAGGATGCCATTCTCCTTCAGCCGGATCACATAGCTTGTGCCGTTTTCCTCACACTGCTTATAAAGATCAGGCGTAGAAAAACCGCTATCACCACGAAGTAGAATAGGGATTTCCGGATAGTCATGCAGATATTCATCCAGTACCGGCTGCAAAAAATCAACTACTCCGGTGCAGGAATACTGTGTTCCATCACGCAGCTGGATCTTTATCAGATCCCCGGTCATTCCATCATAACAGACAAGTGGATGATAACCATTGCTCTGATAGTGAAAGTTAAAGGCTCTGCCT
>NZ_WQPW01000112.1:0-211 GCF_018785465.1 Clostridium sp. MCC328 | reverse complement strand
TGACTGCTTACGGAAGCAAAATCAAAACCGGATTTACTTTCTTTGATGAAGTTTTCCATCAGCCCTCGCTTGCAGTAAAATTTGATAAGATACCCTGGTGAGGAATCCATGTTTGTGACAACAAAGGTGTACATGTAAACCATCTGGTTTTCCGGCTTTTCAACCTTGCATACCACACGCCGTTCGTAAGGCCATGACTTTGCTTTGTACA